>JBOHOM010000020.1:0-13464 GCA_050731075.1 Nitrospiraceae bacterium | reverse complement strand
ACCTGGGACTCCGCCCGCTGGGTCGCGTGAAAGGGTATGCGTTCGTCGGCGTCGACCCGGCCCGCATGGGGATCGGGCCGGCCGAGGCGCTGCCGCTGGCGCTCAATCGCGCCGGGGTCGGGCTGGCCGACCAGAACCTGATAGAGGTGAACGAGGCCATCGCGGCGCAGTACCTCGCCGTGGAACGACTGTTGGGGCTCAAACGGGAACTCGTGAACGTGAACGGAGGGGCCATCGCACTGGGCCATCCGGTCGGGATGACCGGGGCGCGCCTGGTCCTCACCCTGCTGTACGAAATGCAGCGCCGTGGCGCTGCGCTCGGCGCGGTGACCATGTGCGTGGGGGGTGGCCAAGGGGCGGCGATGGTGCTGGAGCGGATGTAGGGAAGGCTAGAGGCAATGGGCTATAGGCAATAGGCAATAGGGAAGGCAATGGGCGATAGGCGATGGGCAATGGGCGAAAGGCCGTGGGACGAAACCTATAGCCTCTAGCCTAGCGCCTATAGCCTGTGGCGACAGAAGAGGAGCCATGTACATCTACAAGGTCGGGGTGGTGGGAGCGGGCACGATGGGGGCGCAGATCGCGCAGGTGGTCAGCTACGCCGGCGTCCCGGTCGTGCTGACCGATGTCAGCGAGCCCCGCGTGCAGCAAGGGGTCCAGCGCGTACGCGCGATCTACCAGGCCAGGGTGGACAAGGGCAAGATGACCGCCGAGCAGCTTGAGCAAAAGATGCTGCTGGTGACGGCGGTTCCCGGCCTGGCCGCCTTGAAGGACGTGGACTTGGTGGTCGAGGCGATATCGGAAGACCTGAAGCTGAAGCAACAACTGTTCCGCGAGCTGGACGCGACCTGCTCTCCCGGAGCGATCCTGACGAGCAACACCTCGGCGCTGTCGATCTCCGCGCTCGGGGCCGCGACGCGACGGCCCGGCAAGGTCTTAGGGCTCCATTTCTTCAACCCGGCCTACGCGATGCCGCTCGTTGAGGTCATCCCGGGCCTGGCGACGGACCCCCAGACCATTGACGACGTGGTGGGGTTCGCCGAAAGCATCCGGAAGACCCCGATCGTCGTCAAAGAGTGCGCGGGCTTCCTGGTCAACCGGCTCCTGATGCCCTACCTCAACGAGGCGGTGCTGTGCCTGCAGGAGGGCGCCGCGTCGCTGAAGCAGATCGATCAGGACATGGTGGCGTTCGGAATGCCCGTTGGACCATTCAGCTTGCTGGACACCCTCGGACTCGACCTGTCAACCGATGTCGCGCGTCTTCTTCAGCGGAGCTTCGGGCCCCGCATGGAGCCGGCCCCTCTCCTTGAGGCGTTGGTGAAGGCGGGACGCTCGGGAGTCAAAACCGGTCGAGGGTTTTATGAGTATCAGGCCTCGGCCGGCCAGTCCGCTGATCAGCACCTGGAGCAACTGATCCAGAGGGTCAGGCAGGAGACCGGCCGTCACGGAACGCGCTGGGCCCCCTCCCGACTGCTGCTGGCCATGGTGAATGAGGCGGTGACGGCGCTGCAAGAGGGCGTGGCCTCCGCGCGTGACATTGATCTCGGGATGGTGGCAGGGGCGGGCTTTCCGGTCGAGAAAGAAGGCCCGTTGCACTTTGCGGATGGGCTCGGCATCGACCACGTGCTCGGCGAGCTGGAGGAGTCCGCCCGGAGCCTGGGTCCGCGGTTTTGGCCGGCGCCGATGCTGCGTCGGATGGTGGAGGCCGGGTTCACGGGGAAGAGCGCCGGTCGGGGTTTCTTTACCTACTGAAGAGCCAATGCGCAACTCACCGGATGGGGAGACGAAGCGATGAGCACGAGCGCGTACACGCTCCTCTCGCGTGCGGACACGGACTCGGTCACCACCTTGACCCTGAACCATCCTCCGGCCAACACGCTCACCCCCGAACTGCTGGTGGAGCTGGAGGGTGCGTTCGCGGCCCTGTCCCGCGATGAAACGGTCAAGGCGGTCGTGCTCACGGGGGCGGGCCGGTTCTTCGTCGCCGGGGCGGAAATCCGGGTCCTGGCCGGGATCGCTTCTTCAAAGGAAGGCACGGAGATGGCTCTGCGGGGACAGGCGATCCTGAGCAGGATCGAAGCCTTTGAGAAGCCGGTCATCGCGGCGATCAACGGCGCTTGTCTGGGCGGGGGACTGGAGCTGGCCCTGTGCTGCCACATCCGGATCGCGGCGGAAAGCGCCAGGCTGGGCCTGCCCGAGATCACCCTCGGCATCATGCCCGGATTCGGCGGCACTCAGCGCCTCCCGCGCATCCTCGGCCGGTCCAAGGCGACGGAGCTCATCCTGACCGGCGATCTCGTCTCGGCGCAGGAAGCCAAAGCCTTGGGTCTGGTGTCGCAGGTGGTGCCGGATGCGGACCTGCTGCGCCAGGTGCAGGGCCTGGCGCGCCGGATCGCCTCGAAAGGCCAGGTGGCGGTTCGAACCGCGCTCCGGGCGATTCACCAGGGGGAGGCGACGGGGCTCTCCGAGGGATTGGCCTTGGAGGCTCGCCTGTTCGGCGGGTTGTGTGAATCGGAGGACAAGAAGGAAGGGCTGACCGCCTTCCTGGAAAAGCGGCAGCCCCGCTTCAAGGATCGCTAGTCACCTCCGGGATCGAGACGATGAACCGTTCATCAAAGGTGGCCTTGGCGCTGTCGGGAGGGGGGTTCAGCGGGTACCTCTTCGAGATCGGAGCGCTCACCGCCTTGAACGATCTGTTCGAAGACGGTTTCGGGATCAACGACTTCGACGTATTTGTCGGGGTGAGCGCCGGTTCCGCAGCCGCCTCGTTGCTCGCCAACGGGGTCACGCCGGAGGAGATCTTGAATGCCAATCTGACCGGCAAGCCACCGTATTATTTCGAGCGCCGCCAGATCTTTGCCCCCGCGATGGGAGAAGGCCTGAAGACCGTCCCCCGTGCGATTCAGCGACTGATCCCGCTGCTCCGACTGTACCTGCGAAATTTCCGGGAAATGAGCTTTATCGATGTGCTGGACAAGGCCCAGGAGGCCCTCCCCTGCGGGATCTACACCTTAGAGCCGTTCGCTCGCTTCCTCGAGACCACGTTTGCCGAAAAGGGATTCAGCAACACGTTTGACGGGCTGCGCAAGGAGCTCTATATTCCCGCGATCGATCTGGAGACCGGGCAAAGCGTCATCTTCGGGTCCGAAGGATGGCGATTTGTCCCGATCTCCCGGGCGGTCACCGCCTCGTCCGCCGCGCCCATCTATTTCGCCCCGGTCAGGATCGAAGGCCGCGACTACATCGATGCCGGGATCGGCCGCATTACCTTCTTTGACCTGGCGGTCCAGAGAGACGCGGACCTCATGGTGATCATTAATCCTTCGGTCTGCTTCCAGTATGACACGGCGGCCGCGTGGCTTCGCACCCGCAGCCGGCGCCCCCCGCGCATCCGGGACATGGGATTCCTGTCGATCGGCGATCAGGCCTCGAGGATCAACCTTGACGTGCGGTTCTCCCAGGCCTTGGCGGTGTTCACCCGTGAGCATCCGGAAAAAGACTGTATCGTCATCTCGCCGAAGCCGACCGAGACCTTGTTCTTCGAACGGAGCTTTCTCAGCCTGCCGGACCGCATCCAACTCCTCCGATGCGGGTACCGCGCGGTAGTCGATGCCGTCAAGGAGCAGTTTGCGCTGGTCCTCGCGCGGTTTGCCCGCAACGGCATTCCGATCTCTCTCGGGCGGTTCGAAGCATTGGAGCGGAAACGTTTCGGGCAGCTCAACTGGCCGGGGACCGAGGCGGGCGGCAGGTTGGCAGCGGGCCAGAGTCCGGCGGGACTCTCGGCGGCGTTGTCAACCGCGTCGCCAGACCGGACGCGACCATAGGGCCACGTTCAGAGCACCTGGGACCGGCTCATGCGGTCCGCGTGGTCCCATCGACTCCGGGTGAGACGTGGGGTGAGGGCATGACGATGGAGATTGCCGGGTACATCGAAGCGATCAAGCAACGGTACCACCTGAAGAGCGATTATGCGCTGGCCGAGAAGCTGGGGATCGCCCAGCCGGAGGCCAATCTCATTCGCCGGGGGCTGAAGGTGCCGAGGCCCGAGCTCTGCATCAAGATCGCAAAGCTGCTGGACCGGAACCCGGTCGAGCTGCTGCTGATCGCGCAGAAAGACAAGGCGCCGGCGCCGGCCAAGGAGTACTGGACGCTGGCGCTGAACGCCGTCGATGTGATGCTGCACGTCCCGAAGAGCCCCCGGTACATTCCGCGCAAAGTGGAGGCGATCGGCCGGGAGCTCCGGCAGCTCGAGTCCCAGACGCTGACGTACGAGGGCGCGGCCGCGAGCGCCGAAGCGGTCCGGCTGATGGAGACGGCCGAACGCTCCGTGGACGCCTTCATGGAACGCTGGAATATCTGGAAGAAGGGCGAGGCCCTGTATCCCAGCTACCTGCTGGCCAACCAGGCGGCGGTCCGTCGCGACGTCCGCATCCGCCGGCTGCTGATCCTGACCCGGGAGCAGATGCAGCACGCGCATTTGGTCGCCGATGCGATCCAGATCATGGAGGATCAACAGCGAGCCGGCATCAAGATCTTTTACGGGTTCCGGGAGGATCTCGATCGGTCGCCCGCGTTTCAACGGTTGGGGGAGGACTTCAAGAAACACGGCGCCGCCCAGGACCTCAACGCCGCGATGTTCGACGGGGAGATCCTGATCTTCTCCCAGTCGTACGACGAAGTCCCCCTCGGCGTGGTCGGGACACCGACGCCGATCACCATGATCAGCCGGCTTCAGATTACCTGGAAGCCGGATCTCATTCGGGAGTTGAACCCGGCCCCGCTCTTCGACATGACCCGATACGTGTTCGAATATGAAGGGGGCAAGTCGTTCCAGGCGCAGTTGGCGCGAGTGACGTGAGGAGCGTGACCCATGAAGTTTCCCTCTGAGCCCTTTAAGATCAAAGTGATCGAGCCGATCCGCCGGACGACGCGGGAGGAGCGGGACCGGCTGCTGCGTCAGGCCGGGTACAACCTCTTTCAGATCCCCGCGAAGAGCGTCTACGTGGACCTCCTGACCGACAGCGGCACGGCCGCGATGAGCGACAACCAATGGGCCGGCATGATGCTGGGCGATGAGTCCTACGCCGGAAGCGAGAACTACTACCATTTCGAGGAAGCGGTGCGCTCGATCTTCGGCTACCGCCATGTGATCCCGACCCATCAGGGCCGCATGGCCGAGAATCTCCTCTTTTCCACCGTCGTGAAGTCCGGGATGTGCGTGCCGAACAACATCCATTTCGATACGACGCGGGCCAACGTGGAGCACCAAGGCGCCGAAGCGCTCGATCTGGTCGTCAAGGAAGCGTACGATCCGCGCTGCGAGCTCCCGTTCAAAGGCAACATGGACCTCGGCCGGCTCGAGGAGACCATCAACCGGCTGGGGCGCGACCGCATTCCCCTCGTCATGCTGACGATCACGAACAATAGCGGTGGCGGCCAGCCGGTCTCGATGAAGAACATCCGGCAGACGCGGGCATTGGTGAACCGGTACCACATTCCGCTCTTCTTCGACGCCTGCCGGTTCGCCGAAAATTGTTTCTTTATCAAGGAGCGGGAGGCAGAATACGCCGACACCTCGATCCTCGCGATCGCCCGGGAGTTGTTCGGCTACGGGGATGGCTGCACGATGTCGGCCAAGAAAGATGGATTGGTCAATATCGGCGGGTTCCTGAGCCTGAACGATGACCAGTGGGCCCGCGACATCACCAACATGCTGATCCTGGTGGAAGGGTTCCCGACCTATGGCGGGCTGGCCGGACGTGACCTTGAGGCCATGGCCAGGGGGCTTCAGGAGGTGCTGGATGAGGAATACCTCCGCTTTCGGATCGGCCAGGTCCGGTATCTGGGTGAGCTCCTGGACACCGCCGGCGTGCCGATCCTGAAGCCGATCGGCGGGCACGCGGTGTACCTCGATGCGAGGGCCTATCTCCCTCACCTGCGTCCCGAGGAGCTTCCGGCTCAGGCGTTGGCGATCGCCCTGTACCGCGAGTACGGCATCCGTGGGGTGGAGATCGGCACGGTGATGTTCGGCAAGAAGGACCAGGCCACCGGTCGGACCGTCTACCCCGAGCTGGAGATGGTCCGCCTGGCGATTCCCCGGCGGGTGTACACCAACATGCAGATCACCTACGTGGCGGAATCGATCATCGAGCTGTTCCGGCGGCGCGAATCCATCGCCGGACTCAGGATGACCTATGAAGCGCCGGTCCTCCGCCACTTTACGGCGCGGTTTGAAGAGCTGCCTGTGCGAGCGTCGCAGCGGTCCGGCCGATAACGCTGCGGCAGAGAGGTGCTGGGATGACGACCCTCTTGAAGGGGATGGAGCGGATCGAGGAAGCCCGGGAGCGCATCACCGGGTCGAGCTTCATGGCGGGGCTGTTCGAGGGCAGGCCCAATTTCGATCTGCTCTGTCCACCGGAAGAGCCGCCCGAAGAGCGTGAGGCGGGCGAAGCCTATTGCAAGAAAATCGAGGCCTTTCTCAGGAGCGAGGTCGATCCGGACGAGATCGAGCGCACGGCGAAGATCCCGGCCCAGGTCCTCAAAGGACTGTTCGACGTCGGGGCCTTCGGGATGAAAATCCCGAAACAGTACGGGGGTCTGGGGTTCTCCTATAAGAATTACGGTCGGGTGCTGACTCTGATCGCCGGTTGGAGCAATATTCTGTCGCTCACGGTCGCGGTGCCCCAATCCATCGGCATCGCGATCCCCATTCTGCTCTTCGGAAACGACGCACAAAAAACCAAATATCTGCCTCGCGTAGCGCGGGAAGACATCTCCGCGTTCGCGCTGACCGAACCGCTCACCGGATCCGATGCCGCGAACATCCAGACGGAGGCGGTGCTGGATCCCACTGGCAGCCATTTCGTCGTCAACGGCGAAAAAATATGGTGCACGAACGGACCGATCGCCCGCTACCTCACCCTCATCGCGCGCGTGCCTGTTCGGCGGGCTCAGCGGGACGGCAAACCGGCCTGGACTCCGGTGCCTGGGAGGAACGGGGTTGAGGATCGAGTGCCGACCGCCTTCATCCTCGACATGACCACTCCCGGAGTGCAGGTGCGCCAGCGATGCCAGTTCGAGGGCTGCCGCGGGATTGAAAACGGGCACATGACCTTCCGGGATGTCCAGGTCCCGGTGGAGAACGTCATCGGGGAGATCGGGAAGGGGCTTCGCTACGCCTTCACGATTCTCAACGTCGGCCGCGCCATCAGCGTGCCGGCTCTCTGTCTCGGCATGGCCAAGCAGGCCTGGCAGCCGACCCTGGACCGCGCGAACTCCCGCCTGACCTTTGGCAAGCCCATTGGCGAGCGCCAGACCCAGCGCATGCGGATCGGCCACATGGCCACGACCCTGTTCGCGATGGAAGCGCTGGCCGTGCTGGCCTGGCACCTGGCGGACCAGAAACAGCACGACATCAGAATCGAAGCCGCCATCGCCAAAATGTACTGCTCGGAGAAGACGATTCAGTTTCTCAAGGACGCGCAGATCATATTCGGGGGCATGGGGTATGAGACGGCGGATTCAAAGCGGGTCCGTGGCGAGCCCGCGTTCGGCATCGAACAACTCGTCCGGGACGCCGAGATGGCCCGTATCGGAGAAGGCGCCACGGACATCTTGCGGCCGTATGTGGCTCGCGAGGGGCTCAGCCCGCATCTCGATCGCGCCGGACGATTCTTTGGCGGGGACATGAAAGGCGCGAGCAAGCTTCGTGAATTCTTGAAGCTCCTGCGGTTCTACCTCTTCTGGTACCTGGGACAGTGGAAACGACGAGTGCGTCTCGATCGCCCCGCCATGCGACACCCGAAAGTCCGCGGGAAACTGGTCTATGCAGAGCGGATGAGCCGTCGTCTCGCCCGCTCGATATTCTATGCCATGGCCTGGCATCGAGCCGAGCTTCGCGATGATCAAGGCAGGCAGAACAGGATCGAGGCGGTGGGCGAAGATCTCCTCACCATCGCCGCGACGGCGCTCTATGCCGAGTCTCAGGAGCGCACCGCGGGGAACAGGGTCGCATGGCATCTCGCGGACGAGTTCTTCCGGACGGCCAAGCAGCGGATCCACACCGCGATCCGCGAACTCATCCGCAATGAGGATCAACCCATCACGGCGATCGGCCAGCGCGCCCTTCGCGGGGAGTACCCTTCGCTCTCGCAGGGCATCATTCGGCGTACGCTCAAGGACTACGTCCACAGCCGCAGTAAGACGTAAAACTCTCCGGCACAGTCGGACCCCGCAGGTATTTTCTGGTTCATGGTAGTGCCTCCCGTTTCTGTAAGGGTTCCAAGATGACCCCCCACACTCCAGTCCGTTCAATAATGTACATTTTCCCTCAACGCCAATATTCCCTGTAAACGTATTGAAATGTTCTGTGAAATCAACGTGACCCGCTTCACACTCTTAAAGAGATGAATCCTTTACCCTTCAGGTCATGCTTTGTCCCTTTGAAGGTCAACGGTAAGACCCATTTAAAATTAGGAGGTTCAATAAAGCACTGCTGTCTCCAGATGTGGCATTTTAATTGCTCCGTCATCTCCCTTCTAGCAGGTCGACGACAGCAACCCAGGGAAGAGAAACAAGGAGACCAGGTGGAGTCCACACAGGACCGGAGAATACCCGGCGTACCGCTCCACCAGGAACGCAGGCGCCATGAGCGTGTTGCATTCATGGGGTCTTGTCCATACCAGATAAGCGACTTCCTAGGGGATGAATCGATCGCGATTCACCAAGGGGAGGCACTTTCGATGAATATGAGCGCCGGGGGAATGTTGCTGTTTATGGATCAGGCTCCTCCGGTGGAGCAGGTGTTCCTCGTGCGCGTGCCTGGATCTAAAATAGTTAAGAAACCCACGATGGTCGAAGTCTGTTGGACCCGTGCGATTCCGATTGAGGACTATGACAAGAGGTATCTGGTGGGGGTCAAGTTCTCGAGCGGACCGTCTGCCATTCCCGAGGAGACGGTGGTCGAGCAGCGAGCTGAAGAGTGTCCGTGAGGGAGAGGGTGACTACGAGCGGAAGATTTGAGCAAGGACGCCGGTGCGGGTCGTTGACTTGGTCTTCTCCATAATGTGTCGGATGTGCTCTTTGACTGTCGGCATGGCAATCCCGAGCTCGCGCGAAATTTCCTTGTTGGTCCAACCCTTTGCGAGACACTGGACGACGCCCTGCTCCCGATCCGTGAACTGAAACCGCTCCGCGGCTGGCTGGTTCCCGTTTCCGTTTTGGCTGCCCAACTCCTCCATGACGACGATCACGCGCGACTGTTCCTGCCCCCTGTGTCCAGGCACCCCGAAGCCGTGAATCATCAACGGTCGTTCGGGGCCCCCCAACATGCGCCTGACCTCAAACTGCTCCCAGTCCTTTGCCGCGGTCCGGTCTTTGAGATGTCGAAAAATTTCGGAGCAGAGTTGAAGGAGCGATGAGGGGAGCAACCCTTTCGCTGTCTTCGAATGACCATTCCCATTCTCACTGCGGTCGATCTGTGACGTAAGTTCCCATGCCCGTTGATTCATATGAAGTAACCGCATGGGTGGGGCAAGCACGAGAACGCCGGGGCCGCCGCGTTGCTCAGCAATGTTCTCAGGACGGCCGATGGATCGGGGTGGTTCTTTCACCCCCTGCTGTTGATTCATGTGTCGGCCGTCGTTCCAGTGAAGTGCAAAGGGCCCCTATCCTACCTAGAATCATCTGCAAGTCAAGTTATTTGTGAGTTAATTGTGAAGAAACTGTCGGGAACATGTTGCGTACTGCCGAGCCTTGTTCTTTACCTCTATTAGGGGGAACACCCATCTAGGAAAACCATGTATTATCGAAACCGATACGCCGCGTCCTATCACGTGGCGACCTAGCGTCGGCTCAGGCTGCACCGATCACTCTCTCCCGAAAGCTTTCTAACAATCGTTGACGAGTGATCCAAAGACCAAAACTCCCACATCTTGGGGATCTTCGTTGCGACTCCCTCTATATACTGTACTTTTCTCTTGACGCCTAGAAATCTCTCTGGTATAGAAGGACCCGGCTTCAATCCGAGTGGCAACACCATGGTCCCGGGTTCGAAACGCCTCCAACGTACCGATCGTTTCCCGCTTGTTGAGTCCTGTCCGTTTGAAATCATCGAATCCCTTGGTCAGGAATTGATCGTGACGCATCGAGGAGAGGCGCTCGCGGTGAACATCAGCTCGAAGGGAATGTTGCTCCTCATGGATCAGCCGCCAGCCCTGAAACAGGAGCTGAGAGTGCAAGTGCCGACACCCCTGGCCATGGTCAAGACACCGGCGCGGGCGGAAGTGCGCTGGACGCGGAAAATCCGCATGGATGGAGCTGAGACCAGATACTTCGTCGGGGTCAGGTTCCTGGTCCGCCGCGATGTTGCGTGGAGAGAAGGAAGGATTGAATACAGGGTCTAGCAGCAGACTGTTCAACAAGCTTTGAGGACTTTTTCAACATCCTGCTAGATCATCAGCGCAGGATCCGCATGAGGACCCCTGTTCGGGTGTTAGACTCGGTCTTCTCCATGATGTGTCTCACGTGCTCTTTGACGGTGGGGAGGGCAATCCCGAGATCGGTGGCAATTTCCTTGTTGGTCCAGCCTCTTGCCAGACACTTCGCCACCTCCTGCTGACGATCGGTGAATTGAAACCTCTCTTTCGTCTGCTCGTTGACCTCGCCATTCCCCTGTTCGTGCTCCTCACTCCGCTTGGACTCCTTTTCCCGGCGGCCGAGAGCCTCGAGGATGACGATAATGCGCGCATGCTCGCTCCCGCGTCGGTCTGGTACACCGAAGCCGCGGATAAGCATCGGATTATTGGGGGCGCCGATGATCTGCCTGACCTCAAATTGCTCCCAGTCCTTTGTCGTGGTTCGGCTTTGGAGGTGACCGAAGGTTTCCCGACAGATCTGGAGAAGCGCTGTCGGCAATAACCCTTTCGCTGTCTTCGACTTACCCTCCCCGTTTGCCAATTCATCATCATGGATCTGTCTAATTAAGTCCCATGCTCGGTGACTCATTTGAAGAAGTCGCGCTGGGAGAGCAAGTACCAGTATGCCGAGGCTTCCCCGTTGGCGGATGAGATTGTCGCGAGAAGAATTGTCAAAGCTGTCGAAGAATTTTACAACCGCAGCCTCCTTCATAACGGCCACGTCGCGCATGGTCCCCCTCCAAGCTTGTTGCCGGCTTGCCAAGATCCCGATGCAACTAAATCATTGCTGTGTGAATGACAACGTGTAAGAGCGCGTAAGCCTACCTACGACTTTAGAATTAGTCAATCCATCCTTAAGTATGGGTAGACCATACTTTGGTATGGCGGTGGATACCATACTTTAGTATGTCCGACCACACCATACTTTGGTGTTATTGTGTTCTGTCAAACTTGCGTCTAAAGTCCCGCCATATTTGTTTCAACATTTCCTGAGCACCCCGTCATAACTCCTAACCCCGGACTTTGTGACGCCATGGCGAGAAACATCAGTTCAGAGTAACACCGGGGCTTTCAACCTATTGAGGTGATTATCGCAGTGCACAATTCGCACACGCGAGGTGGAGAATGCCGTTCGATGAGGGTGCCTGGACCGTTGCCCCCAGTCCACAGCAGCATAGACAACGATACTCATTGATGCGAACGATTCCGTACGAGGTCACGACGACGATTGAGGGATCTGAAGAGGACGATGACGACGAGGAGGAGAAATTGCTAGGCCCGAAGGTAACAATGGGGCATAACGGAAAAGCCCTCTCGCTCAACATCTGCTCCGGCGGGATGCTCCTCCTGATGGAAGGCGCCCCTCGTATGGAATCTGTGGTCAAGCTTCACGTCCCTACACCCGTACTCACCGCCAGGACACCGACATTGGCGGAAGTACGCTGGGTACGGAAAGTCCCATTTGAAGAGGGGGGTTCTCAGGATCTCCATTTTGTCGGGATGAAATTCATTCTATGACCGGATTGATTGCGAGAGTTGGAGTCTGCGGGGCTGCGGCGTGGCTTTCGATCGGGCTCTGGAGCGGGAACGCGTTCTCACAGACCGCCGCCGGCGCAGCGGATAAGCCTCTGCCGTCGCCGTCGTCGGTTCAGGGATCCAATGTCTCTCCGTCGCACGGTGCGTCGACCAAGGTCAGCGAGAAGCATCAGCTGATCGTGACGCAGGATTACATCATCGGGCCGGAAGATGTGCTGGAGATCACAGTCTGGCGGAATCAGGATCTGTCGAAGGTCGTGGCGGTCCGGCCGGATGGTCGTATCTCCCTTCCGCTCATCGGCGATGTCACCGCGGTAGGCAAAACGCCGGCACAGCTCACGGAAGAAATCTCAGCGAAGCTGAAGGAATACAAGGAAAATCCATCGGTGGCCATCCTGATGAAGGAGATCAACAGTTACGCCATCTTCGTGTTGGGGGAAGTGGCCAAGCCGGGGAGGTATCCGCTCAAGAGCAAGACCACCTTGCTCCAGGGGATTACGGTCGCCGGGGGCTTCACCCCGGTGGCGGCGCGCAACAAGCTCGTGGTGTTTCGGTTCAGTGAGAATGGCCATGGTGACGAGAAGATCAAGGCCAGCTATGACGATATCGTCCTGCGCGACGGCTCCAAACAGAATTTTGAGTTGAAACCTGGCGACACGATCGTCGTGCCATCGGAAACGATGGTGTTAATTCCATAGCGGGTAGCTAATAGCTGAGAGCTGACATATGACCCAACACGCTTCACGCTTCACGCATCACGCCATCACCAAGGCTCCGTTCGTCATCGCCTTGGTGATGCTCGCGGCCCTGGGGTGTGCCGGCATTCCAAAAGCGCTGCTCGATGAGATGACTCAGCACCCAAGGGAATTTGTCCTCGGCCCGGAGGACGTGCTGGAGGTCACGGTGTGGCGGAACCAGGACCTGTCACGGCAGGTCGTGATTCGGCCGGACGGCATGATTTCGATGCCGCTGCTTGGAGACATTCAGGCGGGTGGACTGACGGCGGAACAACTCGCAGTGCGAATCGGCTCGCGACTGAAGGAATATAAGGAGAATCCATCCGTGTCGGTCACAGTAAAAGAGGTGAATAGCTATAACGTGTATGTGCTGGGCGAGGTCACCAAGCCGGGCAAATATCAGCTCAAGTCGCACACAACAATCCTGCAATCCATTGCGATGGCAGGCGGGTTCACGCCCTTCGCGTCCAAGAACCGCATGCACGTGCTTCGGCTCAGTCACAACGGAGATGGAGACACGCATGAGATCCGCATCCCCGTGAAATATGACGATCTCGTGTCCGGCACGGGCGCTCCTGGGAATTTCTTCCTAAGGTCTGGAGACACCATTGTGGTGCCGTAGGCGGCAACAATTTTGAATGTTCAATTTTCAATGTTTAATGGTGAATTTCTGGCTGTGAGTTGTGACTGTTAAGTTACGAATTGAGCGCTGACAATTAAAAATTCAAAATTGCCCGTCCAGCGGCCTTGAGTTGTGAGCTATGAGTGTTGAGTTA
>JBOHOM010000019.1:0-19759 GCA_050731075.1 Nitrospiraceae bacterium | reverse complement strand
GCCCCAACCCGCCGGCGCGTCGGGGTTGCACACGATCATCGCGGACGTCACAGAACTCTGAAACAGCCCGCCAGCATCGTTCTCGGTCGCTTGCCCAACTCAACGTACCTAACAGCGTGCGCCTCGTCGCCCAAGCTCTCTGCGGCCTAGCTGAACAGGCTGTTTGAGAGTTCTGCAAGTCAACTCTGAAAAGGCTCACCACCTTGCGTTTCCGCTATCGCGGCGGCCTTCGAGGCTCATCCCGCCTATCCCAGCCGACGTCACCACGACCTCAATACCGACCCGGCCCAGTGGTTAAGTCTTGAAGTTGTCAGCCTTTCGACTCAACTCAGGCAGTTCCAAGCCTCAGGACGCAGGTTTGGATTCATCTGGCACGCAGTAGGCCGGCATCATCTCGCCGCCGTGGAACTCCGACCGGTGGGCCCAGCGTTGGAGCACACCCTGACTGTCGAAGCTCAGCATGTACTCGTCACACCACATCCCGGGCGCGGTCATCCGGCTGCCTGACTGCTCTTGCCGGATCTGATACACCCAAGTCGATTCCCCGGCCTGGGCGGCGTTGATCAGAGCCGGCGGCCCGAATCGTTCTCTGACTTCCTCCTGGGTCGCCCGACCCTGGGCTCCTCGCAAGTACGTCGCTTGCTTCGCTTCGAACAGACTGCACCCGACAACCAGTAAGCCTGCCACAACCAACCAGCGGAACGCATTCATATCGGGCTTCTCCTCGTGGTGAATTTCGGCTAGTGCCGTTCCAACTTGTCTCGCCAAAAGTGACGACGGAGCGTATCCCGCCCTCTCATCGCCATCGAAGTCGTGTCCTAGTCGGGAATAGTTGGAACGGCACTAGTCGCAGCCAATGCGGCGGCCGGACTTGATCCTGCCCTCGACATCGGCGAAAAAGACGAGCTGGCAATTCACCGACGTCTTGTAGAGAGGAAGCAGGTTGTATTCATCCGCCTGGCCCGGCATGTGATCAATCGTCATATCCCA
This sequence comes from Nitrospiraceae bacterium, assembly GCA_050731075.1. Lineage (GTDB taxonomy): Bacteria > Nitrospirota > Nitrospiria > Nitrospirales > Nitrospiraceae > 40CM-3-62-11. The sequence goes on along the minus strand of JBOHOM010000019.1, from coordinate 18,769 downwards.
CACCATCTCGGTCATCCCGTCGGGCAGTTGTTTCGGGTGTAGATTCGGAGGCCCGAGTTCGTAGTACACGTCCTGTGTATTCGCCCCGATCCATCTGGTGATGACGTCATCCCACGTCTGATACGGCCCGGTCACCCCCGGTTGGGAGCCGGTGGCGCAGGCCGTGGATAGGGCCGCAAACCCGAGGACCACCGCACCCAAGAAATGCCTAAAGTTACGGAAAGACCCTCCCGGATCACATTCCATAGACCCCGCTCTCCCCCCCTCCACACTCCTTACGGATGACCGCGGACAGGCCCTCTCGCTCAGGATTCCGACTTGAATCTCCCTGGCACGCAGTAGGCCGGCATGATCTCTCCGCCGTGGAAATGGGACTCGTGCGTCCAATGCCGCAGCACAGCGCGGTTGTCGAACGTGAGCACGTACTCGTCGCACCACAACCCCCTCGACGTCCAGCAACAACCCGGCTCTTGTTCCCGCACCTCGTAGACCCACACCGATTCCCCAGCCGGCGTCACAGTCGTGCGCCAAGGCGGTCCAAGCCGCTGTTTCACCTCCTCTTGCGTCGCTCGGTCCAACGCCGAACGCAAGTAGAGGGTTTCTTTCGGGGTGACCAGCGCGCACCCCACCATCACCGCTAACACACCCCAGAGCGAGATTTGAAGGAGCGTTTTCATCAGATCACTCCTGTTAATTGTGAGTGAGGCATTCTCCTTCGCTTCTACCCTACCCATGAGCGAGCCCCAATTCGAAAACAATTACGACTGCCGAGTTCCGAAGGCCGGCGGGTGGCGTGCCGAAACGGGCGCCCCGGTCGCCCGCAGCGAAAGGGGAGAGTAGCCCACCGGCGCAGGAGGTTGCCCAGAATGTCAACGGGAACGAGGTACGCATTACGCGACGACCCCCACGGGGGGATGGGGCGCACGGCGCGACGAATAAGGAGCGCCACGTCTGTGCGCGCCGCCGAGATGGTGAGGCGGCCGGGTCTTGTCGAGGACGACTGGGGCTGTTCGGCACGACAGGACCCGCTGGCTCAGTACTGAGCACAGAAGAGCTGTCGGAATTGGGGCTCGCTGCCTAATCAACCTTGCGCCAGCGCATCAGTTCCATCGGTTCCGCCAGCAAGGCCTTGGCTTCTTCGATCCAGCGCTTGATATGCGGAGTCTCAAAGTGCCGCTTGAGATCCTCCTCGCTCACCCAGTTCTCATGGAAGAGAAAGAGCGAGGGGTCGTTCGGAGCCTGATGCATGTCGAAATTGATGCAGCCTCGCTCCGCGCGGGTCGGCTTCAAAAGGTTGAGGAGCTCCTGCCTGACCCGTACCTCCATGCCCGTCTTGGCCTTCATCCGGACGACGACGGTGACTTGCTTCCCAGCCATGACCCTGTCTCCTCTTGAATGAGTAAGAACTCAATGCCTCTGTGCGAGTCCCAGTCCAGTGGGCTATGCTCCCGGCCGAGTCTTGCCGCGCGACCAGGCCTCAAAGAGCTTCAGACTGTCCTCGCGGAGCACCCCGCCGACGAGCTTGACGTTGCTGCGCCCTAATTGCTTCATCTGAGCGGAGGGAATGGGGATTTGCCGGATGCCAAACTGTGCCGCGTCCTCGATCCCGCAGGCATAGACGATGCGCTCAAGCTTGGCCCATAGACACGCCGTGAAGCACATCGGGCACGGCTCGCACGTGGCATAGAGGGTCGCGCCGGTGAGCTCGAGCGTGTTGACCTGACGACTTGCTTCCCGGATCGCCTGCACTTCGGCGTGGCTGGTGGTGTCCAGGTTGGCTTTGGCGCTGTTGTGCGCGACCGTGATGACCTGCCCTCGCCTGACGATGCTGGCGCCGAAGGGCATCTCTCCCTTCTCGAGCCCCTGCCAGGCGGCCTGAATCGCCAGGCGCATGAAGTCCGCATCGGTCATGGCTGCCATCGAGGCCGCATTCGGCGGGCGCCCACTCGCCGCCAGTCGAGTTGAAGACTCCGTTTACAACGCCGCCCTCTGCGTGCCTGCATCGCAACGGATCGGCATCGTCTCTCCGCCGTGAAAGTACGAGGCATGCGTCCACTGCCGGAGCACGCCGCTCTTATCGAACGTGAGCACATATTCATCGCACCATGATCCTGCCGCAGCCCACGTATTCTGACTCCCCGGCTCCAGCTCCCGCACCTCATAGACCCACCGGGATTCCCCATCCGGCGCGGATGTCTCCGTCCGCGGGGCGCCAAGCCGCTCCCGAACCTCTGCTTGGGTCGCCACATTCCGGGCCGCCTGCAAGTACAGTGTTTCTTTCGGGACAAGCAGCGTGCATCCGATCAAGACCAGCAAGAAACCCGGGAGAGCGAACTGAACCAGCGCATTCATCGTGCACCTCCCATGTGCCGTCAGATGTCGTCAATTCATTCTACACCACGGCTGGCCGCGCTGCTGCGGTGGCACAGTGCGCTCTCAAGGCCGGCTTGCGCGTTCCTTCACTTCGGCCATCTTGACGTCGGAGCGTTCAGATCATTTTCCGCACACCGCCCATACCCGAAAGGCACGGTTCCTGCGTCGGATCGGCAGCCCAAGTCACGACGAAGGCCTCCGGAATTCGCTCCCAATGACGTAAATCCGGTTGAAGGGTTCCCTTGATGACTGCAGGTCCCTTCTCCATCAATGCGACCCCGCCCACGATGGATAATTGACAGAGAGCTCCGCCACGCCCTTCCGAAAGCATGGCATCGGCCACGCAGCCACCGACGACGATTCCGGCCCCCGCCGTCACGGGCACAAGGCCGTAGATGATCCCGACGGGAAGTCTGATCCAGCTTTGCATGTTGAGGAGCGGATGGTAGGCATGCGTGTGCCGGGTCGCGATTTTCTGAAACCAATAGCTGGTCGAAATCCGCGCCCCTGTCTCGGACACGCAGGCTGGCACAAACCCTTGCTGCGGCGAGACGCGAAAATATCCATTGCTTGAGCCGATGAACTCCACATTCCAGTCCACCGTAGGAAACCGTCCAACTCCGTAAATCCGCCATCCTGACGGGATCGCCTGTGCTCTGTCGATCCGGTCCAGCTGAAGCTCGGCGAAGGTTCGAAGCTTCACATCCAGATTCCGCAAGGCTCCGACCTGATCCCGCAGGCGAAGCCAGTCCACTCGAGCTTCACCTGGTTCTCCCAGTTGCTCCCACATCACCGCCGACAGGACCAGATTGACGGGATCCTCGCCATAGTTGTACAGCGGGGTGAACAGTTCATGATCCAACTGCCTCAGTTCGACCTTCGCGCCCTCGGTTTGGTGTGTTTTGAAATAACTCGCCGAGAGCAGGAAGCTCAAATAGCCGCGCTCATAGCTTTCCAGCACGTAATCGGTCAATGTGCCGTCGGGAATGAACATGCTGGCGGTTTCCTTCAGCACCGAAAAGGTCTTGTGCCGGAATTCCGAGTGGGCCCTGGTCCCGAATTCAATCACCGTGGCATGGCAACCCTGGGAAAACGCGTCGGACAGCAGATTGAGGGTCAGGATGCGGTCAGACAGGTTAAATTGGTGTTCGAGCTCAACGCAGCCAACCCTGGCTCGCTCGTTCAGAGCGGCATGCTGGCAGCCGGCCAGGATGATCAGCGCCCACATGGTTCGACACACTGACCGTCGAGCCCGCATGAGCCCTCCCGCTGCGCCGGCCTGATCAACAGCGCGGGCGCTATGACACGCTATCCAGTTTAATCCGCAGCTCCTTCAGTTGCTCCGGGTCCACCGGCGAAGGGGCCTCAGTCATGGGATCCTGGGCCTTCTGCGTCTTGGGAAAGGCGATGACGTCGCGGATGGACTCGGCCCCGCCCAGCAGCATCACGAGACGGTCGAGTCCGAGGGCGATGCCGCCGTGCGGAGGGGCACCGTACTCGAGCGCCTCCAGCAGGAACCCGAACTTGGCCGAGGCTTCATCCTTCCCGATTCCGAGCAGGTCGAAGAGCCTGGTCTGCAGATCGCGCCGATGGATTCGGATGCTGCCGCCCCCGAGCTCATTGCCGTTGAGGACCAGGTCATACGCCTTCGCCCGCACCCGCAGCGGATCGTTCTCGAGCAAGGGCACATCCTCGTCGAACGGCGCCGTGAACGGATGGTGCATGGCGATGTATCGCTTCGCCCCCTCATCGTAATCCAACAACGGGAAGTCGGTGACCCACAGCGGCCGCCAGACCTGTTGATCAATCAAGCCGAGTTCCTCGGCCAGATGTAGCCGCAGCCGGCCCAGCACGTCATGCACGATCCTCGGCTTGTCGGCCACGCAGAGCAGGAGATCGCCCGGCCCCAGTGCCGGCAGGGCGGCCAAGAGTCGGTCCGCAACCAGAAACTTCGCGATGACAGAGTCCAGCTGTCGGTCCTGGGTGATCTTGACCCAGGCCAGGCCTTTCGCCCCCCAGCCCTTCGCGATCTCGCCCAGGGCGTCGATCCGGCTGCGCGGGGTGCCCCCGCCATGCTTGACGACCAGCGCTTTCACAATCCCGCCCTTGGCGACCGCTTCCCGGAACACCTTGAACTCGGTCTGCGCCGCAAAGCCCGAGAGGTCTTCCAGCGGCATCTCAAAGCGCAGGTCGGGCTTGTCCGTGCCGTACCGGCCCATCGCCTCCCGATAGGTCAACCGCGGGAAGGGCGAGGGCAAGGGGATGCCGCGGGTTTCCTTGAACACCCGGCGGACCATCTCCTCGGCCAGGTGGATGACTTGCTCACGGTCCACAAACGACAGCTCCAGATCGATCTGGGTGAACTCGGGCTGGCGATCGAACCGGAGGTCTTCGTCGCGGAAACACCTCGCGATCTGATAATAGCGGTCCACGCCGCTCACCATCAGGATCTGCTTGAACAGTTGAGGAGATTGCGGAAGCGCAAAAAAACTGCCGGGGTTCACGCGACTGGGCACCAGGTAATCACGGGCGCCTTCAGGCGTGCTCTTGGTGAGCATGGGGGTTTCGACTTCAAGGAATCCCTGCGCATTCAGAAAAGAACGGACCTGTTGCGTGACCTCGTGGCGAAGTTCGAGTAGTCGCTGCATCTTGGGACGACGCAAATCCAGATACCGGTACTTCAGCCGAAGCGCCTCGGTCACGTCAGCCTCGTCCTCTATCACGAAAGGCGGCGTCCGCGCCTCGCTGAGGATTTCAGCGGATTCGACCGTCACTTCGATTTCGCCGGTGGTCAAGTCCGGATTTTCAGATCCTTCCGGCCTACGTGCGACGACTCCCCTGACCGAGATGACATATTCGCCGCGCAAGGCATGGGCCTGTTGATGAGCCGTCGGGTTCCGCTCCGCATTGAAGACCACCTGCGTGATCCCCTGTCGATCCCGAAGATCGATGAACATGACCGTCCCGTGATCCCGCCTGCCATGGACCCATCCGTTCAGGACCACGGTCTGGCCGACATGGACCTTCGTCAGCTCGCCGCAGCGATGCGTCCGCGTCAGCATGCTGACCTCCTGACACGCGGGCGATGGGGGGCACCCGTTGCATTCCCGGAGCAACGGGTCCCCGGCGATAGACTATGGGCAGGAACGGACGATGAGCTCCTCGATGGCTCTTCCCTATTGCCTATAGCCCCTTGCCTATAGCCTGCCGTTCGCGAGCGAACGAGCGAACGGATTGCATTCGCCTCCCGGTCCGTGAGATAGCGGAACTCGCCGGCCGCCAGATCCCGCAGGGCCAAGGGACCAAACCGAACCCTGATCAGCTTCGACACCGGATGCCCCACCGCTTCCAGCATGCGCTTCACTTGATGTTTCCGCCCCTCATGAATCGTGATCTCCAGCCAGGAGTTCTGTTCAGCCTTTCTGACTTTTTTAACCCTCGCCGGGCTGGTGACGCCGTCCTCTAACTCCACGCCTTGTTCCAAGGATTTGATCTCCTCGTCCGTCAACACCCCTTTCACTTTAATCAGGTACGTTTTGGGGACCTGGTAGCGGGGATGCACCAGCGCCTGCGCCAGATCGCCGTGGTTGGTCAGCAGCATCAACCCCTCGCTGTCAGAATCCAATCGGCCGACCGGAAACACGCGCACGCTCACGCCGGGAAGCAGATCCTTCACCGTGGGCCGGCCTTCGGGATCGCTCAAGGATGACACGAAGCCCTTCGGCTTATTGAGCATGACATAGACATGCGGCTGGCCCGGCTCCAAATGACGGCCATTGACCTTGACGTGATCCCGAGCCGGGTCCACGCGGCTTCCGAGTTCCCGTACCACCTTCCCGTTCACGGTCACCCGTCCTTGCGCGATCATCGCCTCCGCCTTCCGCCGAGACGCCAGCCCCGAACTCGCAATCACCTTTTGCAGCCTGACAGCGGCTCCAGGCGATGGGCGATTGGCTAGAGGCGATAGGGAAGAACTCGCCTCTTTCCTTCTCGATCGTATTTCCGGCCTATCGCCCATAGCCTATTGCCTATAGCCTGCCTTATTCCCATTCGATCGTCGACGGTGGCTTCGAGCTCACATCATAGACCACCCGGTTCACCCCGCTCACCTCGTTGATGATCCGATTGGCTATCGTCCCCAGCAGATCGTGCGGCAGCCTCGCCCAGTCGGCGGTCATCCCATCCAGGCTGGTCACCGCCCGGATCGCCACGACGTGCTCATACGTCCGTTGATCCCCCATCACGCCCACTGTCCGGACCGGGAGCAACACGGCGAAGGCCTGCCAGAGCTCCCGGTAGAGCCCGGAGTTCCTGACCTCCTCCTCCACGATCGCATCTGCCTCCCGTAGCATGGCCAGCCGCTCCCGGGTCACGGCGCCGAGTATCCTGACGGCCAGGCCGGGGCCGGGAAACGGCTGCCGCCAGATCACGTCATCCGGCAGGCCCACCTCTTTCCCGAGTATCCGGACCTCGTCCTTAAACAGCTCGCGCAAGGGCTCAATGAGCCGGAGTCTCATCTTGGTGGGCAGTCCGCCGACGTTGTGATGCGTTTTGATCGTCGCGGAGGGCCCCTTGAAGCTGACGCTCTCGATGACGTCCGGGTACAAGGTCCCCTGCACCAGAAAGCGCGCCTGTCCGATCCGACGCGCCTCAGCCTCGAAGCTCTTGATGAAGAGACGCCCGATGATCTTCCGTTTCCGTTCCGGATCGGTGACCGCCCGCAAGCCTTTGAGAAACTCGGAGGACCGGTCAAGACACCTCAGGTTGAGCTTGAGATGGGACGCAAAGGTCTTTTGAACCTGCGCCCCTTCCTCGCGACGCAGCAGGCCGTTGTCGATGAACACGCAGGTCAACTGATCCCCGACCGCGCGGTGGGCCAGGATGGCCGCCACGGAGGAGTCGACGCCACCGCTCAACGCGCACAGGACCTTGCCTCCGCCGACCTCCTCACGGATGCGACGGACCGCGGTCTCCACGTAGGAGCTCATCGTCCAGGTCGGCTTGCAGCCACAGATGTCGTACACGAAATTCTGCAGGATTCGAGAGCCTCCCGTCGTATGCGCCACCTCGGGATGGAACTGCAGGCAGTAGATCCGCCGACCGCCCCCGACCGATTTCATGGCGGCAATCGGCGAGTTGGACGTGTGGGCGATCGAGCGGAATCCGTCGGGCATGCGCTCGATCCGGTCCCCGTGTGACATCCAGACTGCGGTGACCCTGCCCTCCCCCACTCCCTTGAACAGATCGGAGTCGTCATCGATCAGCAACTCGGCGCGGCCGTACTCACGCCGAGCCGCCCTGGCGACTGCTCCGTCCAGGACATGCGTGATCAGTTGCATGCCGTAGCAAATACCGAGCACCGGCACGCCGAGCTCCAGCACCTGCTTGGGGATCCGGGGAGCCTTCCGTTCATAGACGCTGGCCGGCCCTCCGGACAGGATGATCCCTTTCGGGCGGTAGGCCTGAATCGTCGCGAGGGGGGTGGAATACGGGAGAATCTGGGAATAGACCTGCGCTTCGCGGACGCGACGAGCGATGAGCTGTGTGTACTGGGACCCGAAGTCGAGGACGAGAACTCTATCGTGCCAGAATTCCATCTTTAAGCGAGTAGAGAGCAGCTCATAGCCTGCAGCCAAAACGTCTGAGCTATTCGCTCATCGCTATTCGCTACTCGCTATTTGCTATTCGCTCTGCTCCCAGTCGGTCCGATAGTTCGGCGCCTCTTTGGTGATAATCACGTCATGGACGTGACCTTCCCTGAGGCCGGCCAGCGTCTGTCTGATGAAGGTGGCGTTTTTCTGCAGTTCGGAAATCGTCCGGCACCCGCAATAGCCCATGCCGGACTTGACCCCGCCCACGAGCTGATAGACGACGCCGGCGAGGGTCCCCTTGTACGGCACCCGGCCCTCGATCCCCTCGGGAACCAGTTTGGACTCCGGTCGCCCGGCCTGGAAGTAGCGGTCCCTCCCGCCCTTTTCCATGGCCCCGAGCGAGCCCATCCCTCGGTAGACTTTATACGTCCGCCCCTGGAACAGAACCGTTTCGCCGGGGGATTCTTCGGTCCCGGCAAAGATGCCGCCGACCATCACCGCGGACGCGCCGGCCGCGAGGGCCTTGGTAATGTCCCCGGAGTACTTGATGCCGCCGTCCGCAATAATGGGCAGTCCGTCACCGGCAAGGGCGGCCGCGCAGTCGGCGATCGCCGTCAACTGGGGCACACCTGCTCCGGACACGACTCGCGTCGTGCAGATGGACCCGGGCCCCACCCCCACCTTCACCGCATCCGCGCCGGCTTTCGCGAGGTCCTTCGCCGCCGCCGCGGTCCCGATATTGCCCGCGACCAGCTCCAGGCCGGGATACTTCTGCTTGATGCCCTTCACCGTGTCCAGCACCGCGCGCGTGTGACCGTGAGCGGTGTCCACCACCACCAGATCCACCCCGGCCTTCGCCAGCAGCGCGACACGCTGCTCAGCGTCCGCCCCGACCCCGACCGCGGCCCCCACCCGCAGACGCCCGTGCCCATCTTTAGAGGCATGGGGATACTTGATCCGCTTCTCGATGTCCTTAATCGTGATCAAGCCTTTGAGCTCGAACCGTTTGTTGACCACGGGGAGTTTCTCGATCCGGTACTCGTGCAGGATCTCCCGGGCTTTCTCCAGGCCGGTCCCCTCGGGGGCGGTCACCAGTTTGTCCCGGGTCATGACCTGGGACACTTTCAGATCCATCCGGGTTTCAAACCGGAGGTCCCGGTTCGTGAGAATGCCGACCAGCTTCCCTTGCTTGGTCACGGGGATCCCGGAAATTCTGTACCTGGCCATGAGCTGATACGCGTCCCGAATCGTCTGGTCCGGCGAAATGGTAATGGGATCGAGAATCATCCCGCTCTCGGACTTCTTGACCTTATCCACTTCAGTCGCCTGATCGGCGGGCGAGAGGACGCGATGGATGACTCCCAGACCGCCTTCCCGGGCCAGCGCGATCGCCAACCGCGCCTCGGTCACCGTATCCATCGCGGCACTGAGGATCGGAATATTGATCGTGATGTTTCGAGAGACGCGCGTCTGAGTGTCCACCTCGCTGGGCAGCACTTCGGATTTCGACGGCACCAACACCACGTCGTCAAAGGTCAGGCCGATTCTCGCGTCTTTGTCCAGCATACCTCTACCTCGGCTCCGCCTCCTTCGTGAGCACGGCGGCGGTCTCCGCCTCTTCCTGGAGACGCTCGCTGCCTTCCTCGGACGGCATGAACTGCTCAACGCGTGTGTTCCCGCTGTCCACCACAAACACCCCGCCGCGCGCGTCCACGGCGATCCCGTACGGAAAATTGAACTGGCCGTCTCCGTTGCCGAACCCGCCCCACTGCGTGATGAAATTCCCCTCGCGGTCGAACTTCTGGACGCGCTGGTTGCCCGTGTCGGAGACATAGACATCCCCGTGGCCGTCCACCACAATGCCCCACGGCGAGCGGAACTGTCCCGCTTCCTGGGCGTGGGCGCTGCTGGCGTGGCCCGGCTCCGCCGATCCCCCCCATTTCGCGAGCAACTGCGGCAGCACGTTGGTGCTGGTGTCGAACTTCTGGATGCGGTGGTTCCCCATATCGACCACGTAGACCGCCCCGTCGGCCGGATCGACCGCGATGCCCCGCGCAAAATAGAACTGCCCGTCGTTGGTGCCGAAACTGCCCCACTGCATGATGAACTCGCCGCTCTTGTCGAATTTCTGCACCCTGAAATTGGCGCTGTCCACGACGTAAATGTATCCTCGCACCCGATCCACCGCAATGCCCCACGGCGAGCTGAATTGGCCTTCCCCGTTCCCACGCGAGCCGAACTTCATGAGATAGCTCCCGAGCTTCCCGTCGAACTTCTGCACGCGATGGTTGTTCGTGTCCACCACGTACACGTCGCCTTTTGCGTCGCACGCAATGCCGGTCGGATTGTGGAAATTCCCGTTCGCCGATCCGAAACATCCCCAGAGAATGGTGAAGTTCCCGTTGTTGTCGAACTTCTGGACGCGGTTGTTGCCGTTGTCCACGATGAAGGGACATCCTTGCTGGTCCACCGCGATCCCGTACATCGGGCTGCTGAACTCGCCTCCGTGCAGCAACGAGGCTCCCCGGCCCGGCTTGCCCCATTTCGCGACGCACAGGTATCCGGACGTGTTGACCAGGATGGTGGCGCTGGCGGGGACCGAGACGTTGTTGCCGACGTCCTTGAACCAGACATACATCGTCTTGCTGCCGTCACCCGGCGACAGCGTGAAGGGCACGGTGGCGCCGAATCGATACGCCGGCGTCACCTCAATCCAGCCCGGCACCGTGGCCGTCGGCGCCATCGGGCTTTCAGACGCGAAATAGGCCGCCACGCCGGTGTCCACATCGTTCGCCGAAATGGTCACCACGACGTCGGGTGAGTTCGTCATGAACGCCCCGTGGTTGATCACCGCGTACGGGCTCTGCGGCGCGGTCATGTCGATGAGCACCGGGGTCGCCGTCACCTCCGCGGACGCGCCGCTTTCCTGCCCGCCCTCGAAGACGGCGGTCAGCACGTAGTAGTAGGGAATATCATTGGTCAGGCCGGTGTGGGCATAGGGGCTGGTCACACCTTCGATTCGCGTCCCGGTCTGGGCGGTGACTCCGGGTTGGGTGTGGAAGTAGAGGTTGTACGACACCGCGCCCGGCACACTCAGCCAGCTCAGCACGGTTTCCGTGTCCCCCGGTTTCACCACCACGCTCCGCGGCGCCGGCTGGGCGGAGGTGTCCTGCGGCGCAGCCTGCTTGGTCCGGCTCAACTCCTCTTCGGTCGGCGCGAATTTCAGGACGCGGTGGTTGCCGCTGTCCACCACATACACGCACCCCTCGCCGTCAACCGCGATGCCCGAGCCATAGTTCAGTTGCCCCTCCGTGATCCCGCGATTCGACCAGGCGCACAGGAACGTCCCGTTTCCGTCGAATTTCTGAATCCGGTGGTTCCCGCTGTCCACCACATACACGTTCCCGAGCGCGTCACAGGCGATTCCGAACGGAGCCTTGAGTTGACCCGGGGCGCTCCCCTCCTTCCCCCATTTTGTGAGGAAGCTGCCCCGCGCATCGAACTTCTGGACTCGATGGTTCCCCTCATCCGCGACAAACACGTTGCCGACAAAATCCACGGCCATGCCCCGAGGGTAGAAAAAAGCTCCGTCGAAACTGCCGTCCCGTCCCCATTTCAGGAGCGGCGTTCCGTCAGGCTTGAACTTCTGGATCCGCGCATTACTCGTATCCGAGACATAGAGGTTTCCTGCGTGATCCGTCGTCACTCCCCACGGCACGTCGAACTTGCCCATCTCCGCGCCACGCCAGGCGAACCCGAACTTCCCCCAGGCATGCATGCAGTGCCCTTCCGAATCGAACTTCTGGATTCGATTGTTCCCGCTGTCGGCCACGTACACATCGCCTTCCGGGCTGGTGGCCAGTCCGCGAGGATAGTACAACATCCCCTCCTGGGTGCCGGCCTCGCCCCCCCACCGCGCCAGGAACTTTCCATCCTTGTCGAATTTCTGGATCGCATGGTTGTCCGTATCCGCCACGTAGATGTTCCCATCCTTATCCAGCGCAATTCCGGTCGGCGAGTTGAACTCCCCGTCGTCCACGCCGGGCCGGCCGATTTTCATCGCTAACAGGTACGGGGACGGGATCGACATGACTTCTGCGGATTCACGGCTCTCCCCCTTGGGCGTGACCACCGTCACCACGTAGTGGTAGCAGGTCCCGTTCGCGAGGTCGTCGTGGACGTAGGGACACGTTGCCGCTTCGATGAGGTTCCCTTTCTCCTTCGTGACTCCGATGATCGGGTTGAAGTCGGTGGCGCTGGCGATCGGACGCGTGAGCTCGGAGAACTTGATCTGGACGCCCTTCGACGTCAGGAAATAGAGGTTGTAGTACATGGCGTCCGGGACGGGCTCCCATGAAACGGTGAGCCGTCCGTTCCCCGGTTTGACGACGACTCCGGTCGGAGCCGGTGGGAGTTCCTCTTCCGCGACCGAGTCCCCCGCCCCCCACTCATCGGGATTCCCCTCAGCCCGGAGTCCCGGAGGACCCGGCAGCCGCGTTGCCTCACACAGCCACTCGTTCATCATGCCCCTTTGCGTTTCGATCCGGGAAAGATTCCCGTTTCTTTCAAGGACTTAGATGCGAAGTCTAGCAAACGGCCATGAGCGAAGTCAAGGTGGACGACCCGCCGAAGGACAAACCGGGTGAGAGCGTGGATGGTTGTTGCTCTTCCCGCGATCCGTTATCATGCAGACCGGTCGCGATCACACCGGCCGCACCAGGGGACGATGCCGCCGCCAAGCCTGTACATCGCCAGACTGCTTCCCGAGCCGGTCATGGCCGCGGCGGCAGAGCGGTTCCATCTGACGGCCCTCCCCAAGGCCACCCCTCCCAGCCGAGAGACCCTGCTGGAGGGCCTCCGGGGGGCGCACGCCGCCATCTGCACTCTGACGGAACACCTTGACCAGGAAATCCTGAGCCAGGCGCCCCGCCTCCGGGTGATTGCCAACTATGCCGTGGGCTACAACAACATCGTCCTGGAGGCCGCGCGGGCCAGAGGAATCATCGTCACCAATACGCCGGATGTCCTCACCGAGGCCACGGCGGACCTGACCTGGGCGCTGCTGCTGGCCACGGCCCGTCGCGTGGCGGAGGGGGACCGGCTGGTGCGCGAAGGGGCCTGGCAGGGTTGGGATCCCACGCAGTTGCTGGGCGCGGACGTGGAAGGCAAGACGCTCGGGATCATCGGGATGGGCAGGATTGGACGGGCCGTGGCACGCCGGGCCAGCGGATTCAATATGACGGTGCTGTATTGCAGCCATGGCGTCGGCGACCCTTCGGCCCTGGTCAGCCAGTGGCAACGCGTGCCGCAGGAGGAGGTGCTGGCCCGATCCGATTTCATCAGCCTCCACGTCCCGCTGACACCCGAGACTCAGCATTTAATCGGTCCGGCGGAGCTTCGTCGCATGCGCCCGACCGCCTTCCTCATCAATACGTCCCGCGGACCGGTGGTGGACGAGGCAGCCCTGGTCGACGCGCTCCGCGAAGGACGACTGGCCGGGGCGGGGCTGGATGTCCACGAACGGGAGCCTCAGCTTCATCCCGGTCTCCTGCCACTCAGGCAGGTCGTCCTGCTGCCGCACCTGGGTTCAGCCACCCTCCGCACGCGGATCCAAATGGGCATGGTGTGCCTCGAGAATATTCAGGCGGTCCTGGAGGGACGACCCGCCCCGAATCGGGTGGTGTGAGTCGTGACCGGAGGGAGTGATGCTGGGGTGACCGGCTCGTCGGTCTAGCCGCCGCCTCTGAGCCGCTTGAGTCGCATCGACACATCCAGGAAGGACGGAATAGTCGAGAACACCTGCACTGCCTTGTCGGACAGACCCTCGGCTTCATACAACTTGCCCAGTTCATAGCGGACTGAGACCGCCGTGTCACCCACACAACGCGAATCAGCCAGCGCCAGTTCCATGGTCGCGATGGCTTCCTTGTTTCTGCCCTGCTCTTTCAACCATGCGGTGAGTATCCTGTAGGCATCGAGGACTCGAGCGTTCACATCGGCCGCACCAGTCCTTTCTTCGGTTGCCTCGTTCAGTAATCCCGTCTGTTCGAGCGCGACGCCGGGTTCGTAACGAGTCTCGCGGTCCTGTTCGCTCGGTTGTGCCGGCTTGGCAGGCTCGGGGACGCTCAGCGCCTCCTGGTTCGGATCCGTCGGCTCGAACACCGGCGCATACCGTCTGACGAACGGACTGTGGGGATCCAGCGATTTAATGGAGCCATACAGCTCGGCAGGAAGAGCCGGATTATCGGGGGCGGGGTTGTCCACCAACAGCGTGAGCGCTTTCCCATACTGAGCGACCGCAGACGCTTGATCACCCTTCTGTTGGTACACGCGGCCGAGGAGCTCGAGCAGTGTGACGCATGTCGGCTCCGTTTTCAGATACTCACCGAGCATCGATTCCGCGAGTTTATACTCCTTTGCCCGCATGGCCACCTCGGCCAGAAACTGGAATTCGGCTTTCGCCACCGCCAGCTCACCCCGCTTCAGATGAAGCAGGGCAAGCAGCCGGCACACCTCCGGATCCCCCGGGACCTGGTTGAGAAGCTCTGTCAAGGCCGCTTCTGCTTCGGTATACTTCCCTTCCCTGATCTTCTTGGCGGCGCCCTCCAGGACAACCAAGCGATTGATCACAGGTTCTGCTTGGGGTTCTTCCGGCGACGGTGACGCTAGGGCCTGGGCGGAGCTTACGACCGCCGTACCAGCTTGGTCCCGCGTGGTCGCGGGCTGCATGGCCGGCTCGCCTTGCGCATTACTCATCGGACTGAACTCGGCGAGCCTTTGCTTCGCCTCGACGTTGGACGCGTCCAGTGCGGCAATCGTACGGTACAGTTCTTCGGCCTCTTGAGTTTTCCTTTCTTTTGAGCATCGCTTCGCCAGGGTGAGATAATCCGAGATCGCGTTGCTGATCAAGCCGCGCTCGGCGTTGAGATCACCCAGGTCGCGATAGACCTGGTAACGAGTCGGATCGACTTTGAGAATCTTTCTGTAGACCGCGATGGCCTTGAGCGCGCTGCCTTCCGCACGGAATGCGGACGCGGCCTGGAGATAGGCGTCGACCGCTTCGGCAGGAGCGTGTCGCTTCAGGTGCAGATCACCGATGTTGTTGTAAATGGTGCTGTCGGTGGGCTGGCCGGTCCTCAGCTTCTCCCATTCGGCGATGGCGTCGTCAAATTCGCCTTGTGCAGCGAGACGCTGGGCGTTCTCCACGATGGCGTTCCTGTCGTCCCCGCAGTACGGTCTCATACACGTGTGAACGCTATCAACTCCACGGGAGCTTGTCAAAAAAAACCCGATTGTCTGAACGGGACGTGGACAGCGGGGGAGTCGACCAGCCCAAAGGCTCTCCAGAAGCGGCAAAGGGCCCGCCGTCCGGAGACGACGGGCCCTTTGTTTGCAGCCGTTCGGCAAGCCGAACTACGATTGCGTTTTCATCACATTCGCGGCCTGCGGTCCCTTCGCTCCCTGGACAATATCGAACTCGACGTTCTCCCCTTCTTTAAGCGTCTTGAACCCCTCGCCCTGGAGAGCAGAGTAATGGACGAAGACGTCTTCGCCGCTCTCAAGCCGGATAAAGCCAAACCCTTTCCTGTCGTTGAACCATTTCACGGTCCCCTTACTTCTCACACGGTCCTCCTTTCCTGAACACCCACTCGACGGTGCGCCGGCTCGGCCGCCGGACGGTGAACGCGTTCCTCCGCTGATTGCCCTGTAGACCCGACCGCCTGACCGGCGAGGTCACGCATTGCGGATGCTGCGCGACCACATGCAGCGTCTCACTCATGGCACCGCGCGGCCCGAAAAAAAATACCGCAGAAGGGAAGGCCCCCTGCGGTACTTAGAAACGGGTGAGATCGCCCATGTACATACCGTAAATCGGGGGAAGCATTTAGCATAGGGCACCAGCCTTGTCAAGATTTTCTTGCGCCGTCCGACGCCCTATTTCGGCTGTCGGGGCGCTGAGCCGCGCCAGGAACGTTCCTCTCCCTACGTTTACAAGTCCTTGGAAATCCGTTATTATTATCTCCGTTGACCGACCGTCTGTGGCCGAGGTACGGTTGCGCACAATCCTGGATCGGTACATCTTCGCGGAGCTGCTCCCCCCTTTCCTCATCAGCCTCGCCGCGCTCTGTTTCGTCATGCTGACGAAGGAGTTACTCCGTCTGGTTGAGCTCCTGGTCTCGAAGGGGATCGGATTCTTTGCCGTGCTCAAGGTCTTTCTCCACCTCCTGCCGTCCTTTTTGGTCCTCACGCTCCCGATCGCCGGCATCATCGCGTCGATTACCGCCTTCAGCCGGCTGTCCTATGACAAGGAATTGGTGGCCATGCGTGCGGTCGGCCTCAGCCTGTTCCGTCTCTCGAGACCGGTGATGGTGTTCACCAGTCTGGTCTTTGGGCTGACGCTGGTCCTGTCCCAGTGGGGCCAGCCATGGACGAGCGTCTCATTGAAAAAACTGGCGATGAATCTCCTCCGGGATGAGCTGA
Source organism: Nitrospiraceae bacterium (assembly GCA_050731075.1). GTDB lineage: Bacteria > Nitrospirota > Nitrospiria > Nitrospirales > Nitrospiraceae > 40CM-3-62-11. The sequence goes on along the minus strand of JBOHOM010000019.1, from coordinate 2,324 downwards.
CGCTCGCCCTCGATAAAGGCGTCTTCAACGAGCCGGTGCCACGCATGGTGATTTACGCGTCGGACAGCCGGAAAGGCGACGACGTCGGGAGCATCTTCATTTCCGACGAACGCAATGAGGCCGAGGCTCGAATTATCACCGGCGCTCGGTACTCGATGCGGAGCGATCCCGGCAACAATCAGGTCTGGATCGAGCTGTTCAACGGCAGCATCCACACCAAGCCCCACGAGGTGGAGCAGTACCAGCAAGTGGCGTTCTCCGCCTATCATCTCCCGATCCCGCTCGACCAGACCCAATACGCCTCCCTCGATGTTCGTCCGTCGCTCTCCTCCGTGCTCGAGCGTCTCGATCGCTCGAATTGGCAGGACACGGCCGCGCTGCGGCGATTGATGGAGCATTACAAGGACCTGGCTTTTCCTGCTGCCGCGCTGATCCTGGGGATGCTGGGCGTTCCCGTGGGCATTGTGTCCAAACGGTCAGGTCGCGTCGGGGGGTTCGCCGTGGGAGTCATGATCATCATCGTCTACTACGTGCTGAACGTCGTCTGCGAGTTCTTCGTGACGACGCGCGTGCTTCCCCCCTTCGCCGGGGCCTGGTTGCCGAATGCGTTGTTTCTGGCGCTCACGGTCGCGTTGTTCCACCGGGTCAGCCGGCGATAACGATGGGATGAATGGGCTTCGACCTTAGTGCGGCCTGCAACCTCGTTGCCGGTATGGGGGGTTAGCGAATATGGGTCGGTCGAACGCCGGCCCGCGTGAATGAGCTAAGCATGACCATCCTGTTCCGCTACATTCTCCGCGAGTACGTCAAGGTGTTTACGATGTGCTTCGCCGGTCTCATGACCATCTACCTGGTGGTCGATTTCTTCGAAAAAGTCCGCAAGTTCATTCGGTATGACGCCGACGTGTCGGCCGTCCTCGGCTACTTCCTGCTCAGGACTCCCGGCATCTCGTTTCAGATCGCGCCGCTGGCGATCCTGATGGCCACGCTCCTGACGTTGGGCATCCTCTCGAAAACTCTCGAGATCACTGCCATGCGGAGTTGCGGAATGAGCCTGTACCGGATCTCCGCGCCGTTCCTGTGCTTCTCGCTCGCGGTCGCCATCGTGCTGTTCAGTCTCAGCGCCGTGGTCATTCCGCTGTCCACGGCCCAGGCTGAGTACGTCAAGACCACGCTGATCGAAAAAAAAGGCAGTCCCGCCACCTTCAAGGCCGACCGTGACTGGATTCAGGTCGGCGACCATACCCTCATGAACGTCCAGGTCGTGGACCCGGGGGGAGCCACGCTGAGAGGCATCAGCCTCTATCAGCTCGGCACGGCCTTCACCCTCGCCGAAATCACGGAGGCCAGGGAGGCCCGCTATACGCCTCGGGGTTGGGTCCTGCATCAGGGTGTGCGTCGAAGCTTCCTCCCGAACGGAGGCCTCCTCGTGGAGGAGTTCGAGAGCAGGCCGATCGCGCTCTCCCACAGCCCCGAGGATTTCAATTCCTGGCTCTCGGCTGAATCGGACGAGATGACGCTCATGGAGATCCGATCCTACGTGGAACGCTTACGCAAGGACGGCTACAACTTCGCTCGTTTCCTGACGGACTATTACGGGCGTGTCGCATTCCCGTTCGTCAGCGTGGTGATGACCGTGGTCGGGATCGCGCTGAGCCTGAGAGGGAGCGGGGTTCGCGGCCGAGGGATGGCCATCGGAATCGGCCAGGCCCTCATGATCGGGTTTCTCTACTGGACGACCCACTCCGTCGCCATCGCGCTCGGCCGGAGCGGGGTGCTGGCGCCGGTCATGGCGGGGTGGTTCGCCAATCTGTTGTTTCTCTCGTTCGGGTCCTATCTGTTTCTCAAGGTCAGACAATAGGTTGACTGAGGGCGGGGCTTGGGGTACAAGAAGACCTTCCTCGAGTCTGTGCGCCACGCGGATGGACGGATGAAGAACAGGGTCGTCATCACGGGTCTGGGCATCGTCTCTCCGATCGGAATCGGAATCGGGCAGTTTTGGAAAGCTGCCCTGGAAGGGCGCTCTGGCATCACCGCCATTCGATCATTCGATCCCTTTCCGATGGAGACCTATCGGTCCCGGATCGCCGGCCAGGTGGCGGACTTCAACCCATCCCAGTATCTGGAGGCGGTCCACGCCGATCGGGTCGACCGGTACGCACAGTTCGCCCTGACGGCGGTGAAGGAGGCGCTGGCAGATTCCGGGCTTCGCATGGAGGAGGAGACCCCGCACCGAGTCGGCGTGATCGTCGGGGCCTGCATGGGCGGGATGGTGATGGGCGAACGAGAGATCACCACCCTGTACCGGAATCAGAAACCGCACC
>JBOHOM010000018.1:0-3473 GCA_050731075.1 Nitrospiraceae bacterium | reverse complement strand
GCTCATTCCGGGACGGGACGTCACGCACGACGGCATCGTGTTGGAGCTGAACGGATACATCGTGCAGATCGAGAAGCCGCCGCCGGGCCAGTCGTTGATAGCCAAGGCTGACGTGACGCTGCACGCCTCGGTCCGAACCCTGTCCGGCGCGGTGGTGCGGCCCCATGGGGACTGGGATTCCCGCAAGATCACCATCTACGGAGAGGTACTGATCGGCGATCGGGTGATCGAGCGGCTCCAGATGTTTTATACCGGCATGCAAAGCGACTTTGCAGCCCCTTTTTTCGTGCCGTCCCCGACTGAGGCGCCGGATGGGATGACGCTCCGGGTGGTCGCGGCAGACGGGGCGGGTGCCAATTTCGGCATGGGTCAGGCCAACTATCCGGTGCTACCGGAACAGCTCCGCCCGGCGAAAAAATAGTGACAGGTGACGGGTGACGCGTCACGAGTGAAGCAGACTAGGACAGACTCCGCGAGCCCTTTACCTGTCACGTGTCACTCGTCACGCGTCACGGTCTAGAAGATGGACCCGAAGCAAAAACAGTTTTCGATCTGGTTCGTGTTCATCGCCCTCTGGGCGCTGATGTTGTTCCAGATTTTCGTCACCCCCTTCTTCAACCCCAGCGAGATTCCCTACAGCGAGTTCAAGGCGGCGGTCGCGGCGGACAAGGTGGAGGAGGTTGCGGTCTCATCCGCCATGATCCACGGTCGCATGAAACCGGAGTCCGCGACTTCGACGGGATCGTCTTCCGGCGCGAGAGAAGGCCGGGTGTTCAACACGGTCCGCGTCGAGGATCCGGACCTGATCCGCGATCTTGAAACGCACCACGTCAAGGTGACCGGCGTCATCGAGAGCACGTTCTTGAGGGACTTGCTGTCCTGGGTCGTTCCGATCGCGCTGTTCTTCGGCGTGTGGCTGTTCCTCTTGCGGCGCATGGGGCAGGGTCAAGGCGGGTTCATGACGGTCGGCCGGAGCAAGGCGAAGATTTACATGGAGAAGGAGGTCAAGGTCAGCTTCGCGGACGCAGCCGGCGTGGAGGAGGCCAAAGAAGAGCTGCGCGAGGTCATCGAATTTCTGAAGACGCCGGAGAAATTCCGCCGGTTGGGCGGCAAGATCCCCAAGGGAATTCTCCTGGTCGGCCCGCCGGGAACCGGAAAAACCCTGCTCGCGAGAGCGGTGGCGGGCGAGGCAGGCGTGCCGTTCTTTTCCATCAGCGGGTCGGAGTTCGTGGAAATGTTCGTGGGCGTGGGGGCGGCGCGCGTACGCGACCTCTTTCTTCAGGCCAAGGAGAAAGCTCCGTGCATCATTTTCATCGACGAACTGGACGCGCTGGGCAAAGCCCGCGGCATGGGCCCGATGGCGCACGAGGAACGGGAACAGACGCTGAATCAATTGCTGGTCGAGATGGATGGGTTCGATCCTCGGGTGGGCGTCATTCTGATGGCCGCCACGAACAGGCCCGAGATCCTGGACCAGGCCCTCCTGCGCGCCGGTCGTTTCGACCGGCATGTCCTGGTTGACCGGCCGGACAAGATCGGGCGGCTGGCGATTCTCAAGCTCCACGCGCGTGAGGTGCCGATGGCGTCCGACGCGAACCTGGAGGTCATCGCGTCCATGACCGTGGGGTTCGTGGGGGCTGACCTGGCCAATATCATCAATGAAGCGGCGCTGCTGGCGGTGCGACGCGGGAAAGACACGGTGGGGCTGGCCGAATTGCAGGAAGCGGTGGAGCGCGTGATCGCCGGCCTAGAGAAGAAGAATCGCGTGTTGAACCCGAGAGAAAAAGAACGGGTCGCGCATCACGAAGTCGGACATGCGCTGGTGGCGCTCTCAATCCCGGGCTCCGACTCGGTCCAGAAAATCTCGATCATCCCCCGGGGGATCGCCGCACTCGGCTACACCATCCAGCTCCCCACCGAAGACCGCTTCCTGATGACCCAATCGGAGCTGGAAAACAGGATTGCGGTCTTGATGGGCGGGCGCGTGGCCGAAGAGCTCATCTATCAAGAGGTCTCAACCGGCGCGCAGGACGATCTCCTCAAAGCGACCGACATCGCCAAGAGTATGGTGAAAGCGTACGGGATGAGCGATAAGTTGGGGCAGATCAGCTTCGAGCGGGACCGCCAGCCGTTGTTTCTCCAGACCGGTCAGCCGCAGCCCCCGGGCGACTACAGCGAAGAGACCTCGCGCGAGATCGACTGCGAGGTCCGCCGGATCATCGACGAGCAGTACTCGCGGGTGACGGCCATGCTGGGCAGGCAACGGGAAATCCTGCGAGAAGCCGCTCAGGTGCTGCTCGGGAAAGAAACGATCACGGGCGAGGATCTGAAGGCCATCATCGAGAAAGTGGGTGCGCAGAGGTGAATCCATGAGAGCTAGAAAACAGGAGCCCGACATGACCAGCCGTTGGTTCTTCGTCCTGACTGGTGCGTTCACCTTGGTCTGCTGGGTGGCCCCCGCCGCGCTGGCGCCCGCGCAGCACGGCCAGGCGCAACAGGATACGGCCCAGCACCGGGGGCCGTCGGACATCAAAGAGTATATCGAAAGCCTCGAGCGGCCGGAGCGCGACCAGTATCAGAAACCGTCGCAGGTCGTGGAGGCGCTGGGGCTGAAACCGGGGATGGCGGTGGCGGACCTCGGGGCAGGCTCCGGCTACTTCACCCGACGGTTCGTGGAAGCCGTGACCGAGACCGGGAGGGTCTATGCCGTCGACGTTGAAGATGAGATGCTCACCTACAACAGAGAGAGCCTCGTGCACCTGCACATTCCCTACACCGCGGAGTTCATCCTGGCCCGACCGGACAGCCCGAAGCTGCCGACGGATGCAGTGGATCTGATTTTCCTGTGCAATGTCTATCACCACCTGGACGATCGGGCGGCCTATTTTTCCAACGTCAAATCCGCGCTCAAACCGGCCGGACGAGTGGCCATCGTCGACTTCTACCACGATGAGCGGTCAGGGGAGGTAGGGTTCCCGAAGAAACATCTGGTTCCTCGAGAGACCGTCCTCGGCGAGATGACCAAGGCCGGCTACCGGCTGGCCAAGGAGCACGCCTTCCTGCCCCGCCAATATTTCCTGGAATTCGTTCCTGCCGCACGCTAGCCCGGCCCGCCCTAGTCCGAAAATCCGCTATCGCCTGAGCGTAAGCGAGCGGGTGGCGCGGCGAACGGGTCCCCCGCTGCCATCACCCATTGCACGAAGCCAAGCAATGGGTCCCCGGGAAGGGGTGAAGAGCCAACAGGGTGCCAGCGAGCACCATCACACAACGCCCGCGCACTGCCAAATCGCGAAGTGACCCCCACGGGGGGATGGGGCGTGCGATGCGAGGAATAACGAGCATCAAGTTTGCGCGCGCCGCCGAGATGGTGAGGCGGCCGGGTCTGAGCGAGGTTCACCCGTTGCAACTCCGGAGCAACGGGTACCCGGGGTGATCGCCACGACAGGACCCGCTGGATCTGATCCAGCCACCAT
>JBOHOM010000017.1:0-9562 GCA_050731075.1 Nitrospiraceae bacterium | reverse complement strand
GAGAACGCCGAGGCGTCCTCCTGCCGGACATCGAGGGGATCAACTCGGTGGCGGAACAACTGGCCGCTGCGCGGGACAAAGCCGGCCTGTCCCTGGACGACACGGTCGAGCTGTGGCGGTTTGAAGTAACCAGGTATCGGTGATCGTTATTCGTGAATCGTTAACCGCAGGTCCCGAACCTGAAACAGGAGCACCTCCCGATGAGCTCCGCACGATTAACGTTTAACGAATAACGGGAGTCTTACGTGGCGAAAATCCTGCCGTTTCGTGGCGTGCTGTACAACCCGGACACGGTCGGCGACGTCCGGGAGGTGGTGGCGCCCCCCTATGACGTGATCGACGGGGAGTTGCAGCGGGCGCTGCACGCCCGCCATCCGAACAACGTCATCCGGCTGGAACTCGGGATGGAGCACCCGGGCGACGGACCGTCGCAGAACCGTTACACCCGCGCCGCGTCATCGTTGCGCGACTGGTTGGCAAGGGGCATCTTGCGGCGCGATCCCGAACCGGCGATCTACCTGCACACGATCGAGTTTCGAGTGTCTCCCGGCGATCCTGGCGAAGCGAGCCGTGTCCTGAAGGGTTTCCTGGCCACCGTCGAGCTGGAAGAGTTCGGGAGCGGCCGCATCTTTCCTCATGAGGGTACCCGGTCAGCGGCCAAGGCCGATCGGCTGAGGTTGCTCGAGAACTGTCGGGCTAATTTCAGCCCGATCTTTTCCATCTTCTCGGATGCAGAGGGAAAAGTTCTCCAGCTACTGGAGAAATCAGTGAACACCGACCAACCGCGGGTCGATTTTCTCGACGACTCCGGATTCCGCCAACGCCTCTGGGCCGTCACGGACCGCGCGATTCTCGGCGAGATCGCGCAGGTGATGGAGAGCACGCCGCTGTTTATCGCAGACGGCCACCACCGCTACGAGACCGCCCTCGCCTACCGGCGCTTCCGACGCCAACAGGCCGGGCGCCCGTCGTCCGGCGGCCTTCAGCCCTTCGACGCCGTGCTCATGCTCTGTGCAGGCCTCGAAGACCCCGGGCTGACCGTGCTCCCCACCCACCGGGTGCTCAGAACCCCGGTGCCTGCGGTCGGCGGGATCAAGGATCTGCTCCGCGAGGCATTCGAGATCGAGGAGATACCCGTTCGGGATCACGCCGCGGGGGAGACGCGCCGGCGGTTTCTCCAGTCCCTTCGGGCGCGGGGACAAAGCGGCCCGGTCTTCGGCCTGGCCTTGCGAGGGTCCGGCGCGTACCTGCTCCTCGCGCTTCGACCGACCCATCGCGAAGCGAGCGGCGCCTCCGTTCGGGAACGGCTGGACGTCTCGATTCTACAGCACCTGGTCCTGCGCAAGCTGTGCCCATCAGAGTCCGATGAAGAAGCGATCCGGTACACCCAGGACGAGAACGAGGCGTTGGACCTTGTCCGCCGAGGAGGCGGCGAAGCGGCGCTGCTCCTGAATCCCACCAAGGTCAGCGAGGTTCTGGCGGTCGCGAAATCCGGCGAGCGGATGCCGCACAAGTCCACGTATTTCTATCCCAAACCGCTCACCGGGTTGGTCATGAACGTGTTTGACGAGTGAACAAGTTGAGTCCGTTAGGTCCGTTGTGTCAGTTCTTCCGGAACGGACTAAACTGACCTAACTGACGAACGGATAAGACGGGGAAAACATGAAGGCCAAGATTCTCATCGTTGACGATCAGCCGGACATCGTGACCGTGCTCCGAGATCGGCTGGAGGCGCTGGGGTACGATACCGTGGAGGCGAGCGATGGGCTCCGCGCGCTGGAGATGCTGGAGCGTGACACCCCCGCCGTGATGCTGCTGGACCTCGAAATGCCCAGGCTGTCGGGGCTCGATGTGCTGAAGCGGCTCGCGCAGAACCGGCAAGCCGAGTCGAACGGGCAGGACGTGCCGGTCATCGTGATGACCGCGCACGGCACGATCGCCAAGGCGGTCGAGGCGATGAAGGAGGGGGCCTGCGATTTTCTGACCAAACCCTTCGAGGTCGACCACCTCTCGATCGTGATCCGAAAAGCGCTGGAGCGGGAGTCCCTCAAACGACAGGTGGAATGTCTCCGGACCGAAGTGGAAACGCGGTATGCCGAGATCATCGGCTCGAGCCCGAAGACGAAATCGGTGGTTGAGCTCGCGAAACGGGCCGCCAACTCCGACGCCAGCGTGCTCTTGCTGGGGGAAAGCGGAACCGGCAAGGAACTCTTCGCGCGTTCGCTCCACCAATGGAGCCCGCGGTCCGCCATGCCGTTCGTAGTCATCAACTGCGTGGCACTGACCGACACGCTGCTCGAGAACGAGCTGTTCGGGCACGAGAAGGGCGCCTATACCGGCGCCGATCGCCTGCAAAAAGGCAAGGTCGAGATGGCGGATGGGGGCACCATTTTTCTGGACGAAATCGGAGACATGCCGCCAGGCCTGCAGGCCAAGTTGCTGCGCATCCTGCAAGACCACGAGTTCAATCGGGTCGGAGGGGCCCGCCTGGTCCGAGTCAACATCCGCATCATCGCCGCCACCAACAAAGACCTGAAGCAGGCCGTCAAGGCCGGGAGCTTCCGTGAGGATTTGTACTTCCGCCTCAACGTCGTCAGCCTCGCCCTTCCACCGCTCCGGGAACGACCGGAGGACATCCCGCAGCTGGCCGACTTTTTCCTCAAGCGGCACGCGCAGGACGCCAAGAAGCCGCACATGCGGTTGACCGACGAGGCGATCGCGGCCTTGAGGCACTATGCCTGGCCGGGGAACATTCGCGAGTTGGAGAACACGGTCGCCCGCGCGGTGGTGCTCAGCCCGCACGAACTGATCGGACCGGACCAGCTCGCCATCTCGACGCCGGACGCTCGTGCCGCATCGGATGAGGGCGACGCGGCCAATTATCACAACCTGCCCTACCATGAATCGATGGAGCAGCACAGTCGCACCATCATCCTGCGGGCGCTGCGGAGCGCGAACGGAAGCCAGACCAAGGCAGCCGAGCGCCTGAAACTCCAGCGGACCTATCTGGCGCGGCTCATCCGGCAGAAGAACATCTCGGCCGATCCCCCGCCCGGTTGAATGTGAGTTGGTCGATGCTGATAGGATAAGAGCGTTTGGTCCGTTGGGTCCGTTAACGGACTGAACAGACTCAACTGATCTAACGTCCTAACACTTACTGCCGGAGAAAAAATGGCGATTGACCCCGTCTGTGGCATGACAGTCGATGAAGCCAGGCCCGCCGCGAGCATGAAACACCGCGGTCGAACCTACTTCTTCTGCGCGCCGGGCTGCAAGCGGACCTTCCAAGCCGATCCGGATGCGGTCCTTCGGAATGGTCCGCGCGGCATGACCGCCAGTGGCTTCCAGCCCATGCACCCAGTCACGCCCATGCCGCCAGCGTCCGCGCCCACCAGGATCGCGCCACCCACCCCGGCCCGCATGACGCAGGCTTCCCCCACGAAGCCCGAGTGCCTCACGATCCCGATCGAAGGCATGTCCTGCGCGTCCTGCGTGGCCAGGATCGAGCAGGGGTTACAGGCCATTGAGGGCGTCATCCGAGCCTCGGTCAACCTGGCCACCGAGCAGGCGACGGTCGAGTATCTGCCCCGAGTCACGGGCCCAGCCGCCCTCCATGAGACCATTCGCTCGCTGGGGTACACGCCGGTTGCTCCCACCGTGGCAGCCGGACCGGACGAGCCGGACACGGAGACCCCCGCATGGAAGGATGAGCGGAAGCAGGTTGCCTACCAAACCCTCCTGATGCGGTTCTCGGTCGCCGCCGCGCTGACCGTGCCGGTGATGGTGCTGGGCATGTCGGGTCATCTCGGACTCCACGTGCCTCGCCCGGTGTCTCTCTGGCTCCAACTCCTGCTGGCCACGCCCGTTCAATTGTGGGCGGGCTGGCAGTTCTACAAAGGGGCGGCCGCGGTGGCCCGTCACGGGATCACGGACATGAACACCCTGATCGCGGTGGGGACGTCGGCAGCCTATCTGTACAGCGTGATCGTCACGCTGGTTCCGGCGCTCTTCACGGTCCGCGGCTGGCCTCCGGCCGTCTATTTCGACACCTCGACGGCGATCATCACCCTCATCCTGTTCGGACGCGTGTTGGAGGCGCAGGCGAGGGGGCGAGCCTCCGAGGCGATCCGGAAGCTGGCGGGGCTTCAACCCAGGAAGGCGAGGGTCGTCCGGGACGGCCAGGAGTTCGACCTCCCGATCGAAGAAGTACAAGTCGGCGATCTGATCACGGTGCGGCCGGGAGAGAAGGTGCCGGTGGATGGAATCGTGCGATACGGCACCTCGGCCGTGGATGAATCCATGATCACGGGCGAAAGTCTGCCGGTGGACAAGCAGCCCGGCGATGTCGTGATCGGCGCGACGCTGAATCAGACCGGCAGCCTGCGGTTCGAAGCCACCAAGGTCGGGCGGGACACGGCGGTGGCCCACATCCTCCGCCTCGTGGAGGAGGCGCAGGCGGCTAAACCCCCGCTGGCCAAGCTTGCCGACCGAATCGCGGCCTATTTCGTCCCATCCGTGATCGGGATTGCGGGAACGACCTTTGCGCTCTGGCTGGTGCTCGGACCACCTCCGGCACTGACGCATGCGCTCATCAATTTTGTGGCGGTCCTGATCGTCGCGTGCCCCTGCGCGCTGGGCCTGGCGACGCCCACGTCTATCATGGTCGGCATCGGCAAAGGGGCGGAGCATGGGATTTTGATCCGGGGCGGGGACGCCCTGGAGCGCGCGTACCGGCTGACCACGGTCGTTCTGGACAAGACCGGGACCCTGACACGAGGCCTGCCCTCCGTCGCGGCGGTCGTGCAGCTCGCGGAGGGCTGGACCGCGAAGCAGGTCATGGCGATCGCGGCGTCCGCCGAGCAGGGTTCGGAGCATCCGGTCGGGGCGGCCATCGTGCGCTACGCGCATCTCCAGGGGTTGAAGTTGGAAGATGCCGAGGAGTTCGACGCCGTCCCCGGACACGGCGTCCGCGCACGGGTCGGGGACCAATTCGTGTCCCTCGGCAACCTTCGCCTGATGGAAGCCGAGGGGATTACGGTGGAGCCGGAGGCCGAAAAGACCGCCGACCAGCTTGCGGCCGCCGGCCTCACGCCGATGTATGTCGCGGTGCGCCGGAACGAGACGCCCGGCGACCGGGAACACCCTTCGGGGCAGCCTCCTTCGGGCCAGATCGTCGGCCTGCTCGCGGTCACCGACCTGCTCAAGGAACACGCGCGCGAGGCGGTGAATTCCTTGCACCGGCTGGGTCTGGACGTGATCATGTTGACCGGAGATAATCGGCGGGCCGCGCGCGCGATCGCCGATCAGGTGAGAATCGATCGCGTGGTGGGGGAGGTCCTGCCGGGCCAGAAAGCGCGTGAGATCAGGCGCCTCCAGAAGGAAGGGAAGATCGTGGCGATGGTGGGGGACGGGATCAACGACGCGCCGGCCCTGGCTCAGGCCGATATCGGGATCGCGATCGGGACCGGGACCGACGTGGCGATGGAGACCGCCGACATCACACTCATGCGGGGGGACCTCCGGGGCGTCGTGACGGCCATCGCCCTCTCGCGCGCCACGACGCGTAACATCAAGCAGAATCTGTTTGCGGCGTTCATTTATAACATCCTGCTGATTCCGGCGGCGGCCTTGGGATACCTGAACCCGATCTGGGCCGCGGCCGCGATGGGTCTCTCGTCCGTGAGCGTCGTGGGCAACGCGCTCCGTTTGAAGTGGTTCAGGCCGCCGATCAATGGAAGGGCAGGGAACTAGCTCAAGGCCGCCGGCAGCAGCAGTTCCTCAGCACGGAGGCCGGACCTTCATCCGGCGGTGGGCCACCCAGCCGGCCAGCGCCCCGACCGCGCAACTCGCCGCGCCCAGGTACCAGATCCCGGCATATTCGGCCAGCGGATCGCCGGATCGGGAGGCGAAGCTCATCCCGAGATAGCCGCTGAGCGAGAGCGACACGGCACCCGCGAATTGGCCCACCATGTTGATCCAGCCGAGCGACTCTCCCGTGCGGCAAACGCCCCACCGCTCGGCGGCTGCGGCATTGATCAATGGAAACGTGTGCAGGGCTGCTCCGATCGCCAGAGCCAGCCCCCCCAGCGCCCACGGCGTGGGGATCGGTACGGTCAAAAGGCCGAAGCCGAGCATGCTCACGACCAGCCCGATGGCCGCGACGGCCACGCGGTTCACGCCGTGCCCCAGAAGGTGATCCGAGAGTCGACCGACTATCGGGCTCCCGGCCACATGCCCGAGGACGTAGAGGCCCCCGATCATTCCTCCTGCCGTCACGGCAGCCTCCTGCCCATACCCCCACTGCAACCGATAGAGGTCTGCTGAATAGATCGTCAGCCAGCCGGGGATCAGGCGGAGGGCGACGATCCCGGCGGCAAAATACAGACCCAGCAGCCAGAGGATCGGGTCACTGAGCAGATCTCTCTGCTCCACCCCCCTCGGTTGAGGTCCAGGGTCTGAGGCGGCAAGCCCCAGGGCAGCTTCCGGCGCCGACCGCAACAGCAGGCAGCAGAGGATCCCAACGGCGCCGATGCACACAGCCATCACCATCATCGCGCCCCGCCAGTCCGGCGTCGCCGGATTCGACCGATTCAAAAAGTAAATCCCGATGACCGGAAGGAGCAGAAAGGCCGCGCCCTCTCCCAACCCCCCACCCAGACCGTAATAGACTCCGTTCGCCACCCCGCGCTCCGGGGGTTCGAACCAGCGGGCCAGCAAGCCCGCAATCGGCACGAAGCCGCAGGCGGCGAGCACTCCGATTCCCACCCGCCAGCCGACCGCCTCACCAAGGGTCCGTGCGGTGGCAAAGAGTCCGAGCAGGACGGCGACTCCCACCACCCCGAACGAAATGACGAACCGGCCCCCTACCCGGTCGGTGAGACGGCCCCAGGGGACCTGGGCCAGCGCATAGGGATAGAAAAAGGCGGCCCCCAGCAGACCGAGCGCGGCTTTGTCGAGTTGGAGGTCGGCGCTAATGTAAGCGGCAAACCCTGTATAGCTCCAACGAGTGAGATGTGAGGTGGCGTAGGCCAGGACACACCCGGCAAGAACCACCCACCGATAACGCATGCCCAACGACAAAGAGTCTCCAGTGTGGGGAAGATCTCAACCAGGGGCCGGAATAGCGGCTATTATAGCAACTATGGCAACGCCGAAAATCGCCTTCTCGCTTTGTTTTATCAATAAGTCGTGATAAGTAGGACGAGGTATATTCGAGAGGTCCACCGTGGACATGCCGACGATCACGATCCCCGAGGTTGTCCCGTACCTGCTCGCCATTCTGGCCTTGCTCTTCGTGTGGCAAGTATATGCCATCCAAGTTCGAGCCGGCCGCGTCCAAGCCGCGGATGTCTTCAATCGCTCGAGAATCCGGCTGTTCATCCACGTGACGCCGGATGACTCACTCGCCTGCCCTGTCTGCCGGGAGGGCAATGGGATGGCGTTTCTCCCGCACGTGGTGGCGGCTCAGAGATTCAGGCCGCTGACCAAAACCTGCGCCAATCCTGCCGGCTGCCGGTGCCTGATGGTGGGGCTGTATGGGGCCTGGCCGGAAGCCGCGCGCGTTCAAGCGGAGATGCACAAGAAATCCGGAAGGACCCAGTTGTCAAAACAGGAGGTGATCAATCTGGTGCAGGGGGCCCAGGCTCGGCAAACCACGGCCAACGAGGATCAAGTCTCGCTCGCGATCCTGGAGGCGATGCGCAACGAAGAGATCAAGCCGGAGGTGGCCATCGCCCACTACACCTTTGTGGTGGACCAGGCCACGAAAGATCGGGACCTTGCCTTGGTCGTCCCCGCTTACATCAGGATGACCGACCTGTTGGAACGGACCGGACGCAGGGAGGAAGCGCTCGGGACCGTGGACCGGTTTTTCAAGGCATACGGGAACAAAAGGGAGGGGCCGCACGTGCCGACCGAGGACCAATTCTCATTCATGTCGCTTCGCCGGACCCGCCTGATGGCAGTCCATCGAGAGGCTCAACGGGCTCACGCGTCGCCGAAACCCTGATCTCCAGGCAACACCCGACCCATCACCGCTGCTCCGAGACTTTCGCTCGTCCTGCTAAGTTGATGAGCCCCGCCTCGGCATCCCGCTGCACCCGCGCGTAGCACTCGGGGGTCCCCACGTCCGACCAGTAGCCCTCCATGCGGTAGCCGAGCACGCGGTCGTCGCGCTTGATCGCCTCCACATACGCATCAATAATCGAGGACTCCCGTCCCATCGGCACGGGCGTCAGCAACCGTGAGTCCATGACATGCACGCCCGCGAACATGCAGCGCTTGAGCCTCGCGGCCTGGTCGGCTGAAGCCCGGCCGCGCCCAGTGATGGAAATGACGCGTTGCTGTTCATCCATCTCGACGGCGCCCCACCGGTCCACCTCGGGGTCATCCCGGACGACGAGCGTGGCCAGCGCCCCGCGCCTGGTATGGAATCCGGTGACAGCATCAAGATCCAAATCCAGCAGCGTATCCCCATTCAGGACCAAGAAGGGCGCTCCGCCGAAGAAGGGCTCCGCCTGCTTGATCCCGCCGCCGGTCCCCAAGATGGCCGGTTCGCGGGAGTAGGCGAGGCGCATCCCGAACCCCGAGCCATCCCCCAATTCCTTCTCGATCAGGTGGCCGAGGTGGTGGAGGTTGATGATCACCTCGGTGACGCCATGCCGCCGCAGCAGGAGCAGATTCCACACGATCAGGGGCCTGCCGGCGACCGGCAGGAGCGGTTTGGGAACGGAGTTGGAGAGCGGCCGCAGGCGCGTGCCGAGTCCCGCCGCGAGAATCATGGCTTTCATGGCGCTAGGCGCGGGCAATAGGCCAGAGGCGAGAGGCGAGAGGCTCCTCTCGGGTGGGGCTCACCCATAGCCTATCGCCCATAGCCCATCGCCTGCTTTTATTGGAGTTCAGGCACATACGGCGCAAGGTGTTTCCGTAGCGTGGCGAGTTCAGGATACTTCGCCAGGTTCCGGCGCACGTATCCCAGCGTCCGCGGGATGTCAGTCAGGAATTTCGGGTTCTTCTTGACCCGATCGATGTACACGAAGCGGCCGGCCGCCTTCAGGTTCCGCTGAATGCTGGTGAGATCGAACAGTCGCCGGAACGCCGGGCGGTCCGTGACCGCCACGCCGTGCTGGGCCATCAGTTCCACATAGGACTCCAGCATCTCGTCGATCACGGGCTCGGGCAATTCGATATACGCATCACGCAGGAGCGACGCCAAGTCGTAGGTGGCGGGACCTAGCAAGGCGTCCTGAAAGTCCAGCACACCCAGCGGCTGGGCATTCGTCCGGCCTTCGCGCACCATCAGATTGCGGGAGTGGTAATCACGGTGGGTGAAGACCCGTGGCTGCGCCGCCAGCAGCTCGGCGATCTTCTGGAACTCAGCCCGTACCGGTCGTTCGTCATCTGCGCACATAGGTTTGCCGTGACGGGCTGCCACGCCATATTCAAGAAAATGATCGAACTCCCACATCAGGAGGGCCACGTCAAAGGTACGATGGAAGGCGAGACAGGCAGGGTTCGCACGGACGGTGGCCTTGGACTGAATCCGCACCAGCGTCTCGATGGC
>JBOHOM010000016.1:0-6517 GCA_050731075.1 Nitrospiraceae bacterium | reverse complement strand
GACCAGAGCGGGCATAAAGACGAAGAGTTCAAGGCGCTGAGCGACTCGTTCGAGTCGAAGCAGCCACAGGAGGTGCTGGCGTACGCCCTGGCGTGCTACTTCCCCAGCATCGTGTTGGCGTGCAGCTTCGGCGCCGAGGATGTGGCGTTGGTGGACATGATTCACCGCATCAACCCGCGGACTCCTCTCTTCTACCTGGATACGGATTTCCTGTTCAAGGAGACGTACGAGCTGCGGGATCGCATCGTGGACCGATATGGGCTGCTTCCCAGCCAGATGATCCAGGTCACATCGCTGTTCACGCCCGACGAGCAGGCGGCCAGGTATGGCGAGGCCCTCTGGTCGCGGGATCCCGATCAGTGCTGCCAGTTGCGGAAGGTGGAGCCGCTGGCCCGAGCGCTGAACGGCTACGCCGCGTGGATTACCGGTATCCGGCGCGATCAGGTCATCACCCGCGCCAATGCCGGCTTGGTCGAATGGGATAAGAAGTTCCAGTTGATCAAGTTCAACCCGCTGGCCAAGTGGGGCCAGGCGGACGTGTGGACCTATATCCGGGCCAACGAGGTCCCGTACAACCCCCTCCACGACCGCAACTATCCCAGCATCGGGTGCACCTACTGCACCGCGCCGGTGCTGCCCGGCGAAGACCCCCGGTCAGGCCGGTGGAAGAACTTCGAAAAAACAGAGTGCGGATTGCACATCAAGACGTGAGCCGTCATGCGTGAGAGATGACCGGAGTCACGGCCCGCCGATCTTGACCCCGCGCTGACGTGTGGACCGCTAGCTGATGGTGCAGAGCGAATGAAAACAATGATTCTCAGGATGCTCAAAAAGGCCAGCCAACGCGACCGAGAACAAAGTTGGGGGCCTTTTTCAGCATCATGACACCTCTATGAAAGAGTTCATCGCCAAAGTCGGCAAGGGCCAGAAAGCCTGGAAAGACCTCACCTGGGATGAGGCCAAGCAGGCGATGCGTCTGCTCATCGAGGGGCAGGCCACGCCCGCCCAGGTCGGCGGGTTCCTGTTGGCGATGCGGATCAAGATGGAATCGGTCGCCGAACTGGCCGCCTTCACGGCCGCGGCCCGCGAGTACGTCCCGGCATTGGACATCCCACGGCGTCTCCATCTAGTGGACCTGCCGACGTACGCCGGGAAGCAGGACACGTTCCATGCCTCGGTCGGTGCCGCAATCGTGGCCGCGGCCGGCGGCGCCACGATCCTCATGCATGGTCACGACGGGATTCCAGAACGAGCGGGTACGGCAGCGGTGTTGGCGAAGCTGGGGATTCCGGCCGACCTCGACCCCAAGCGGGTGGCCGGTGAGGCAGCGACCAAAGGGTTCGCGTACCTCGACATCGCCCTCTATCACCCGCCGATCGCTCGCTTCCTGGACCTGCGGGAAGAACTCGGCGTCCGGAACTTCTTCCACCCGGTCGCCAAGTTGCTGAACCCGGCCCGCGCCCACTCGCAGGTCATCGGGCTCACGCATCCGCCCTACTTCGAGAAGACCGCCGAGGCGCTCAGAATGCTGGGCTGCCCCCGCGCCCTGGTCCTGCGCGGCGTGGAAGGCGACCCTGAGCTCTCGATCGCGGCGGTCACCAAACTGCTGGAGGTGAACGAAGAGCGCGTGATCCCACTGGCGCTCCAGCCGAAGGACGTCGGTCTGCCGCTCGGCACGTTTCGGGACATGGCCGGCTTCCCTCGTGCGCAGGCGGACCAGGAGGCCGCGCTGATCCGACGCATCCTCCACAATCAAGTACGTGGAGGCCCGCGCGACTGGGTCATCCTCAACGCGGCCATGCTGCTCTATGCGGCCGGAAAGGCCTCCTCGATCTCGGCCGGGGTCCCGCTGGCTCAACAAGCCCTGGATTCGGGCGCGGCGGCCCGCAAGCTTGACGACCTAGTCGCCTCGGCCGAACCGGCCGGTGCCGTCCAGGCCGCCGGCAGCCGTTCCCAGCAAGGGAGGGAGGGCTCGCCCACGTGAACCGCTTACGTCAGCTCGAGGATCAGAGCGTCTACATCTTGCGGGAGGCCTACAAGCACTTTGACAACCTCGCCATGCTCTGGTCCATGGGCAAAGACTCGACGGTGCTGTTGTGGCTCGCGCGCAAGGCCTTCTTGGGACATGTGCCGTTCCCGCTCCTGCACGTCGACACCAGCTACAAAATCCCCGCCATGATCGAGTACCGGGATCGGCTGGCCCGCGAATGGCGTTTGAACCTGGTCATCGGCCAGAACAAGGAGGCGCTGGCGGCAGGGATGAACCATACGCTGGGACGGGTGACCTGCTGCACGGCCCTCAAGACCGACGCGCTGAAGCAACTGGTGGAAGAAAAGGGATACGCCGGCATTATCCTCGGCGTCCGGGCGGATGAAGAGGGCACGCGGGCCAAGGAACGATACTTTTCGCCGCGCGACAAGAACAGCGAGTGGGACTTCCGGGATCAGCCGCCGGAACTCTGGGATCAGTTCAAAACCGCCTTTCCGGAGGGCACCCACATCCGGATCCATCCGCTGCTGGACTGGACCGAACTCAACATTTGGGAATACATCAAGCTGGAGAACATCCCGTTCATCGACCTCTATCTTGATCGGGGGGACGGCACCAGGTACCGGAGCCTGGGGTGCGCCCCTTGCACCTTTCCGATCAAATCCACGGCCAAAACGGTGGACGAGATCATTGAAGAGCTGCGGCATACCACCGTCGCCGAGCGGTCCGGTCGCGCCCAGGACGAGGGGCGAGGCATGGAGCTGCTACGCAAAGACGGCTACATGTGAGAAGAGGAGCAGGCAGGGCAGGGATCGTCTTCGTGCTCGCGCAACGCGCGGCCTCAGAAGGCCCCGGGTACCCGTTGCTCGGGGTGCCCATCGCTCTCTAGTTGGGGTGGGCCAGTGCAACGGGTGATGACGCGCGCAGTAAAGCCGCTCCCTGTCCTGCCTGCGAGAATGAGAGTGCTGCGGCCTCGCTTCGGGAACGGGCGCGCCCCCGTGGAGAGAAGCCTGTCTTGGCAGGCGCGGGGTGGGTGGGTGTGACGACGCCTGGGGCGGGCGGGTGTGAAAAAGACCTTTTTGAGCATCCTGCGACCAATTGTGACGTCATGAACGCGATCGTGACCAAACCGACCGAACATCTGAATATCGTGCTCGTCGGCCACGTGGACCACGGCAAGTCCACCCTCCTGGGCCGGCTTTATGCCGACACCGGCTCGCTCCCGGACGGCCGGCTGGAAAAGGTCCAGGCCATCTGCCGCCAGCAGGGGAAGGAGTTCGAATACGCCTTCCTGTTCGATGCGTTCCTGGAAGAACAGGAACAGGGCATCACGATCGACACGGCCCGCACGTTTTTCACGTGGAACACGCGGCAGTACATCATCATCGACGCGCCCGGGCACAAGGAGTTCCTCAAGAACATGATCTCCGGGGCCGCACGCGCCGAAGCGGCCCTGCTGCTGATCGACGCGCTGGAGGGCGTGAGGGAGCAGTCGATCAAGCATGGGTATCTGTTGTCGCTGTTGGGCGTGAAGCAGGTGGGCGTGGTCGTGAACAAGATGGACCTGGTCGGATTTCGTCAGGAGGTGTTCGAGGGCATCGAAAAGGAATACCGCGACTTTCTTGCCCAGTTGAACGTGGTGCCGGAGCGCGTTGTGCCGGTCAGCGCGAAATTCGGGGACAATATCGTGACGCGCAGCGAACGCATGTCCTGGTACCGCGGCCCGACCGTGCTCGAGACGCTCGGGTTGTTCAAGAAGGAGACCGCCCGCGCCGAGCAGCCGCTCCGGTTCCCGGTGCAGGACGTGTATAAGTTCGACGCGCGCCGAATCCTGGCCGGCCGGGTGACGGCGGGGCGCCTGAAGGTCGGCGACCGGTTAGTCTTCTCCCCGTCCAACAAGACCGCCAATATCAAGTCCGTGGAGGCCTTCAACATCGAGCCGCAGCCGACCGAGGCCCGGGCCGGCCAGTCCATCGGGATCACGTTGGACGAGCAGATCTTCATCGAGCGGGGCGAAATCGCGTCCCGCCAGGACGAGATTCCTCTCGTGTCCACCGCCTTCCGGGCCAACCTGTTCTGGCTGGGCCGGCGGCCGCTGGAGCGGGGAAAGAAGTATGTCCTCCGTCTGGCGACGCGCGAGGTGGATTGTGAGGTGGCGGCCATCCACCGGATCATCGACGCCACGGATTTGAATCAGCGACAGGGCGCAGGCGCGGTCGGAAGAAACGAGGTGGCCGACCTGACGCTTCGGGCCAAGTCGCCGTTGAGCTTCGACCTGTACGGATCATTTGAGACGACCGGCCGGTTCGTCCTCGTGGATGACTTCGATATCGCGGGCGGTGGGATCATCACCGAGCTCGTCCACGACGAGCAGGAGTTCCTGCGGGACGAGGCCCGGCGGCGGGATTTCGCCTGGGTCAAGGGAGAAGTGGGTCTGGAGGAGCGCGCGCAGCATTTCGGCCACCGGGCCGCCGTCGTGCTGGTCACCGGCGCGGCGCACACCGGGAAATCCTTTCTGGCCAGGAAGCTGGAGGCCTTTCTGGTCGCCGAGGGACGCCACGCCTATCTTTTGGATGCGGAAAACCTCCGGCGCGGGCTCGACGCCGATCTTTCTCAGTCCCAGAAGACGGACTCGGCCGAGATGGTCCGCCGCTACGGGGAGGTGGCCCGCCTCTTGATCGACACGGGCCTGATCGTGGTCTCCACGACCAACCCATTCGGGCTTGCCCATCACCAGGTGATTCAGGCGATCCGGACGCTCGTGCATCCGGCACCCGTCATTGCCGTGCACATGAGCAAGACCGAAGAGGAACCGCCGCCCGGCACCGATCTGCACTTCGCCGGCCCCAAGGATTTTGATGCGGCGGCCCGCCGGATCCTCGAGGAACTCAAGCGCAAAGGCGTGCTGGCGCATGCGATTGGCGCTAAGCCGACGTTCCAGTACTCCATTTAGCAGGATGCTGAAAACGGCCCCCAACTTTGTTCTCGCTCGTGCGTCTCCCTGCGACGTACCGAAAAACGTACGCCTCAGTCGCCGCCCTCGCTGCGGCCTCGTTGGCTGACCGTTTTGAGCATCCTGAAACTAGGTGGGTGATCTGGGCTGGTTTGACTCACCGGAAAAGCCTATGCTACGGTTGCCCAGAAGATAGGCAATAGGCTATGGGCCATAGGCGATAGGAGAAAACAAGTCAGTCCGACCTATAGCCTCTCGCCTATCGCCTATAGCCGTTTGAAAATTCTATGGCCGACAAAGACCTCAAAGGTATCTTGAGCAAGCTCCAATACACCGACGACGCGAAAGTCGTCCAGCAGATCACGGAGCAGACGCGGCAGGTCCAGGTGCGCCTGGCCGGCATCCGGCACAAGCTTGTGGTCATGAGCGGGAAGGGTGGCGTGGGGAAGAGCATGACCACCGTGAATCTGGGGCTGGCCCTGGCTCGGATGGGTCACCGCGTTGGCCTATTGGATGTGGATTTGAACGGCCCCTGCGTGCCGCGCATGCTCGGGATGCATGGCCAGACGCTCACCATCACCCCGGAAGGCGCCGTCCCGCCGCTGGGGCCCTTGGGCATCAAGGTCGGCTCGATGGACTTCTTCCTCCAGGCAGCCTCTCCGGTCCGCTGGAAAGGGCCCATGGACCTGAGCCCGGTCTGGCTGGGTGTGATGGAGATGAACGTGATCCGAGAGTTTCTGGCCGATATTATCTGGGGCGATCTGGATTACCTCCTGGCCGACCTCCCGCCGGGAGCCGCAGCCGACAAACCGCCGGTCATGGCGGGATTCATTCCGGATCTGGCCGGCGCCATCGTCGTCACAACGCCATCGGAAGTCGCCTCGGACGTGGTGCGAAAGTCGGTCGCCTATGCGCGGGACATGGGCATCCGAGTCTTGGGCATGGTCGAGAATATGAGCCGTTACCGCTGCCCGTCCTGCGGAGCCGAGCATGAGCTGTTTGAAGGCGACACCGAGGCCATGTGCGAGGCATTGGATGTCCCACTCTTGGGCCGGATTCCGTTCGACCGCACACTGGCCCGCACGTTTGATAAGGGGATGCCCCTGCTGGATGAAGCATACCCGACCCTTCAACGCTACCGGGAGATTGCGGAACGGGTCCAGGCGCTTTTAGACTATAAGAAAGTCCTGGCTGAAAAGCTGTAAACCATGGCTATAGGCAATCGGTGAAAGACTCATTCCCACCCATAGCCTATAGCCTCGCGCCTATTGCCCAGGGGTGAGAAGATGAAATTCGTCTGTTTGAACTGCGAAACCTACATGAGCTTCGAGAAGGTGGAGAAGCCGGCCGAGGGCTCCCTCGGCGTCTTTTTCGGCTGCCCCTCGTGCGGGGCCAAATTCTCCATGGTGACCAATCCTGGTGAAACCCAGATGGTCAGTTCCCTGGGCGTGCAGCTCGGCGGCCGAAGTGCCGCGGCCGAGCCGTTTGAAATGACGCGCGGGACGCTCAAGGAAGAGGCCCAGGCAGGCGCAGGCCAGATGGCCGCCTATTTGAACGAGAAGATTCAAGCCGGC
>JBOHOM010000015.1:0-3738 GCA_050731075.1 Nitrospiraceae bacterium | reverse complement strand
GTTACCGGAGCGCCAGCTTGATGAGGGCGACGATGGCCATATACAGCGTCAGGGCGGCGGCCATCGCGGGCCAGAAGCCCAGGCGGTGGATCGTCAGGATGAGAACGCAGACGTACACCACCCAGGCGGGGAGCAACCAGAGCAGGTGTTTGGCGTAGACGTAGGCGTGTTCGTTCCCGCTGTTGAGATAGATCAGCACGATGGTGACGCCGGTGATCGCGGGGAACGTGCTGACGAACGCCGCCAGGAAGCCTCGCCCCATCGTTCCCAAGTAGGTGGACAGGCTGACCATCACCCCGCCCAACACAAAATACAGCACCGACTTCATCAGCTCACTCATTAGCCCCTCCCCATTGTCACTCTCTAACACGGGCCACGTTTGATGTTGCGGCAGAGGGCGGTCCCAGAGCGAAATCCGCCGAAGCGGCAGGGCCCCGCCCGGCATCCGGAGAAGGAAAGCCGGTACTGACCGCCGCGACATGGTCGAAGACCATGGCGAAGGGAATACCGGAAGGTCTTCCGCTCCGGTCTGCCGTGGAAGGGATGCCGCGAGAGGCGCTGAAGCGAGGGAGCGCCCTCTGCCGCAGCTCTCTGTTATTCACCCGCCCGCAAACGCTTCCATTGCTTCCTTCACGATCAGGTCCCCCATCCCCGTGTACCGGGGCGAGAAATGGAACACCACCAAAGTGCGGACCCCCGCCTTTCTGGCCATCACACCGGCCTGGCGCGCGGTGAGATGGTAGCGCTCCCGGGCCTTGTCCGCATCGCGGTCGAGGTACGGCGCTTCGCAGTAGAAGACGTCCGCTTCGCGGGCCAGGTCCACGATCTTCGCTTCGTTTTCGTCGTCATACCGCGCGTCCACCACGTAGGCGATTTTCTGGCCGCGCGTGATCGTGACGAAGCGATCACGGGCCTCAGCCAGCCGGAACTCCCGTTCCTCCCGGCGGTGCTCGAAGTAGAGGGTGGCCGTGAACCGGAAGTCGTCCGGCTGACCTTGCCAGAGGTGCTGCTTCAACTCCTTCAGCCAGGATCCCACCGGCAGCCCTTCGGCGCGCAGCTTTTCCTTATTGATGTTGATATGAAACTGCTCCTGGAGGGCGTACCCGAACGAGGGAATCCGATGGTTGAGCGCGATCGCCTGCACGGTGAACATGGGATCCTCCAGCACAGAAAAGATCGCGGTGTTTGAACGGGACCGCGGAGTTGCCCCGCGCGGTTCGAAGCCCTCGCTGGCGAGGAACGTGGCCGATCGAATCTCATGGCCGTGAAACTCGTGGACTTCTATCGTGAGCGGGTATCCGTCCACCAGGTTCCAGGTGTAGCCTTGGAGCTTCCCCGCGACATTGGCGATGAGTCCCGGCGGACCGAACAGGCGAAGCGCTTTGCCGCGGCCCAGGGCCACGCGGAGAACCCGGTCGAAGCCGATAAAATGGTCCATGTGCGTGTGGGAGACGAAAATGTCGCCGGCCCTCAGGAGGCGCGTCGGCCCGAGCGCCTCGTTCTGGCCCAGATCGAAGAGCAGGGCACGCCGCGCCCACTTGATCTCCACGTACATGCCTGGGTCGCCGAACGGGTCGTTCACCAGGTAACTGGAAAAAGATGGAGTCATAGGGCCAACTTGAGGATTGAGTACATGATCATCACTTCGACCGTATGGGCCACGATCGGCGCGTACAGGTTCCTGAACCTCACCCAGATCGCTCCCCATATGATGCCGTCCCAGATGGCGATCCAGTGCAAATGCTTGAAGGTGGCCACCATGAAGGGGTCGAAGGCAAAGACCGTCGACGCGCCTGCTATGGCCAACATGGATGCCAGGGCCGGCCCGACCGCGGGGTGTTTACGGAGCCAGGAACTCTGACACAGACTCAGCAACCGCCCCAGCAGGAATCCCCGGAAGTTCAGCTCCACCAGGATCGCAATGAGCAGGATGCCCCACGGCAGCATGAGGGCGACGGGGAGCCGCGCGTGCGGTGTGTCCCGCAAAAAATAGATGTCGCCACCCACCAGCGGCACGAGCCACAGGATCACCGAGACGTTCAGCAAACCCAGGATCAGTCCGATGCCCAGCCCCCACTGCAGACCCTGGCCGAGTTGATGAAGCCCGAGTCCCAGGCGTTTCGGGATGGCGGTGTTCTGGCTGGCCCAGATCGCCAGTCCCAGATAGGCCAGCACCTGCGGGAGGAACAGGATCGCCGGGAGGGTCTGGAGTCGAGGAGGGAGCGCATAGTACAGGCCGGTCGTGAAGGCCGGCATCAGTGCGAGCCATGCCAGCCGCTCTGGTTCAGGGTCGAGGGACTGCTCGCGAGGTGTCACGCATTCGGCGCGGCGATCACGAGACACGGTCAGCTACGAGGAACCTCACCGGGCAAGGGCTATTGCACTTCGATCTGGTACCGTTCGAGCGTCGTGCCCTTATTCCGAGCCAGGTTGGAGAGCGACTTGTTGTAGTCCACGATCGCCCGCAGCTCATTTCCACGG
Organism: Nitrospiraceae bacterium; assembly: GCA_050731075.1. Taxonomy (GTDB): domain Bacteria; phylum Nitrospirota; class Nitrospiria; order Nitrospirales; family Nitrospiraceae; genus 40CM-3-62-11. The sequence continues at coordinate 1,257 of JBOHOM010000015.1, read as the reverse complement.
GCGGTGGCCAAGTCACGCTGGAAGTCCAGCACGAAGCGGGTGGTGCTCAGGCCCACGTTCAGCCGTTCCTGTTCCGCCTGGAGCTGCTTTTCGGACGTGATACGCGCGGACCGTGTGGTCTCGATCCGTCTGAAGTCCGTCTGCACGCGCCGCACCGCTTCCTTGACGCTGACTATAACTTGTTGCCGAATGCTTTGCAATGACACCTGAGCATTACGAGCCTCGAGTTGGCGTCTGTTGTATTGGCTCCACGCCGACCGATTGCCGAGGGGATAGCTCAGGACCAGACCGGCCCCATAGTTATAGAAATCCCCCCCAAAGTTTCGCTGGAGCATATCCCCTCCGTCCTTTCCGAGGCCGGCGAGACCGGAGGTTCCCTGGAAAGAAAGGTTGGGCAGGAGCTGGTTCTTGGCAAACTTGATATTGAGTTCGCTCGTTTCGATGTTTTTGGTCGCCTGGAGCACTTCCGGCCGCCGTTCGATCGCGATGTCAATCGTCTCATCGACGCTCATCGGTTCGAGACTCTGGACGGGTTTGTCGAGCGGAGCCAGCAGGACCTCCTGGCGGAGTTCTTGCTCCGAGGGATTCAAAAGTCGCCGAAGCTGATCTTCTTGATCGCGAATCGCCTTTTCGGCGACCAGGACCTGTTCGACCCTGGAGGCGACGGCCGCTTCGGCCTGGAGCACGTCGACGATCGCCATGACGCCGGCTTTCGCTTTGGCCCGGTTGCTGGCGAGCAGCTCTTCGGCTGCCTTCAGCGCGGTTTGGGCGACCTTCTGATTCTCGTTGGCGAAAACGAGTTCCCAGAAGGCCTGCTCCACCGTGGCGATCACCGTCAGCACCCGGTCAACAAACACCTGCTCCTCAAACTTGGCATTGTTCTGCGCGATCCGGATGAAGGTCTTGTTCACGTCCGTGCCGAAGTTGCGCAACAAAGGCTGGGTCAGCGTAAAGGCCAAGCCGGACTGATACCCGGGATTGAACAGGAATTGTGGATCCCCTGCGACGAATACCCGTGAGGGGCGGAAGTTCAGGTCGTAGTTGGCCCCGGTGAGCAGGTTTTGCGTCACGTCAAGGGTCACCTGGGAAGCGTTCTGATCGAAGGCGGGCGGTTCCTGATCGCCGACCGTGTTCCCACCAAACCCAAGGACCGGCCGGTTCAACGGCGAGACCGACCGGTTATACTGACCGTTCACGCTCAACAGCGGGTCGAACTTGGCCTGCTCGAAGATGATGTCGGTGAGCCGCATCTCCTTG
>JBOHOM010000014.1:0-3607 GCA_050731075.1 Nitrospiraceae bacterium | reverse complement strand
TCTTCCTCGCCCTGACGGCCTCGTGCGTGCACCCCGGCTGAGGCCGAGGCTGGAAGGGCTGGGCGCGGAGGGTTGTCGCCCTCGCGGGACTCATGACAGGGGTGGCCTGGCTGATCCCCTACTGCGCGCGTCCAGCGAGCACCTTCTTAGGTGCGCGATGCGCGAGCACGGGGGATTAGCCTGGCCGCCCCGCCTCTCCGCCCTTCGTCAGCCGACGCACCTTCCCGAAGTCTTTACCCACACGAAAGCCTGAAGAGTCAGAAAGGGCAGGAGGCTAGACGTTCGTCTCGATGCTGGAGGGAGCTTTATTCAGCACCGTGGCCGCTGCGCGCGAGAGCCCCGCGTCGGTGTCATGGTTCAGGGCGTAGATGCGAAACTGGATCAGCCGAGTCGGCAGGAGATCGAGAAACTCCTCCAGCGGTTCCGTCGAGACGGTGTGCGTGCCTGGGTCGTAGACGAACAGGGGGACGCCGCGCGCATCCTTGGGGTCCGGTCGAGGGTCCAAGGGAGCCATGTCCACCCTGAACGGCGTCGTTTGCAGCTTGACCGGTAATTCCTTCTGGAGCTGTTTCTCGAACTGGTCACGACTCGGAAAATCCATCCCGCGTTCTCGACCTTTCTCTTTCAGGACCGTGCTGTAGGCCATCTTCCACTTCACGTCTCGGCCCAGGATGCGTCCCCACTCCTCGCCGAGCGCTCGCTTCGTCGCCTGCCTGGATTTGGTCCATCCACGGACCTCTTCCAACAGGGACCAGTCGGTGAGCGTCAGGTATCCTTCCATCTTCGTCCGCGGATCGTGAGGGAAGATCAGGCGCATGGTGTCGCCAAAGATCTCCCGCAAATGGATGTCGATGGCGCGCGTCGTTCGGTGGTAGTACACGTTGGAATAGAGGTACATCCGGGTGTTCAGGAACATCTGCAACGCCGGCAGGCCGGTCTTGTGGATCGTGAAGCCTTTGTCGGTGATCAGCGTGTAGTGGATGAGTCTGGTCAGGTCCACCGGGCCGACCGCGACGCCGCACATGTACGAATCGCGAAGCACGTAGTCCAGGTTGTCCCCGGTGTAGCTCCCAGAAATGACCGGCTGCAGCCAATTGAGCCACTGCGGCATCCGCGAGTTGTCTTTCCCCTTGTCTTTCAGGATGAGGTGCGCGATCTGATCGGGGTCCAGCTCTTCCCCCTGGGCGAACGGGCCGGATGGACTCCGCCGGATCTTCCGGATAATCGAGCCCAGGTGCTCGCGGATGATGAGCTGCCCGAGCTTCTCATGGGTCAGATGGAACGACGTGAGGAAGTTGTCGTCGAAGAAGTGGCAGAACGGGCCGTGGCCGATGTCGTGCACCAGCGCGGTGACTCGAAGGAGTGATTCGACGTAATTCGCTGACGGCACGTCCTTGGCGGCGTGCTCCAGAAACGGGTGGAGATGTCGGGCGAATTGACCAGCCACGTGCATCGTGCCCAGTGAGTGGACGAACCGGCTGTGTTCGGCCGAGGGATAGACCCAGCGGGCGCTTTGCAGTTGGTAGATGGAGCGCAGCCGCTGCACCCACGGCGAATCGATGAGGTCCTTTTCCGTGCGTTCCGAGTGGTCGGGTGTCGAATAGGGGACCGTAAAGGAGATGTACTGATGAATCGGGTCGGCGATCAGCGCCGATCCGTCGTAGGGGGCGCTGAGAGCGGGAGCCTGGGGCGTCATGAATTCTCAGCGAGTAGCAAGCAGCCAGCAGCTCAACGCGCTGAGCGATGCGCTGTGAGCTATTCGCTTTTTCCTTGGCGCCTATCTTAACTCAAGCCGGTTCGTGGAGGCAACGGCCCACCGTCCGCCGCCGGTCGTCCGAGCCGTGCGCGATACTGCGAAATAAACAGGTACGCGGCCGGATAGCACAGCATCGCGCTCAGGAAGCTCAAGACAAACCCGCCGACGAAGAACGGGACGGCGTAGGGCCAGATCTGTTCGTACAGGGAAATTGGGCTGAGATCGGTCCAGTTGAACGGGGCCACCTCCGGGAAGCCCAGCAGTTGGCACCCGGTCCAAAACGTCGCGCCTACGATCGGCAGGACGGTCCACGGGTTGTTGATGAGCGACCCAGCCAGCAGCGCCACGCAGTTCAGCCGGAAAGCCCAGGTACAAAACGCCACGCTGAGCGTATGCAGGCCGTAGGTCGGCGAAAATGCAATGAAGGCGCCAACGGCGAAGGCGAAGGCGGTCCGGTGGGGAGATTCGTGCAGGTGAAGGATCTGACTGAGCTGCGAGCCGATGCGCGCTAGCGAGACCACGCTGCCTCGTGAGGGATCGTGCGAGGGTCCTGAAAATGCTGGTAGCCCGCGATCGCCAGCCGTTTCGACGAGCCGTTCACTCTCCTGAGGCGCACACCCGCCCTCTTCGGCCGGACCGTGCCGATGCGGGCAAAATGGCATCCCGTGCGTCGGGCCAACCGCTCCAGCTTCGCACGGTTGCCGGAAGAGACGCTGAACAGGAGTTCGTAATCTTCCCCCCCGGTCAACGCGAGACGGACGGGGTCCAGACGACTGGCCGCCGCGTAGGCCCGGCAGGCTGGTGAGAGGGGAAGCGCGGACGTTTCGATCTCCGCCCCGACGCCGCTCTGTTCACAGATGTGCCTCAGATCGCCGGAGAGTCCATCCGACAGGTCGATCGCGGCCGTGGCCAGGCGGTGGGCCGCGAGCAGTTGTCCCTCCTTGATCCGCGGTGTCGGGTGCAGGTGTCTGTCGATGAGGTAGCTCCGGTAGCGGCGATGCCGCTCGTTCAACCGGTCACTTGCGACAGAGCGCCTGGTGCGTCCGCGCTCGAGCAGGGTCAACCCAGCCAGGGAATCCCCGAGCGTGCCGGTGACGTAGAGCAGGTCTCCGACACGGGCGCCGTCCCGCGTGAGGACCCGGCCGGCCTGAACGAAGCCCGTCAGGGTGATGCTGAGGAACAATCCGTGCCGGGACGCCGAGGTATCCCCTCCCACCAGTTCCACCTTGTAAAGACGGCAGGCACGCATCATCCCGCGATACAGTCGGTCGACGTCAGACGAGGTTCGCGAGGCGGGAATGGCCACCGCCACCAGCATATATTGCGGTCTCCCGCCCATGGCCGCGATGTCGCTGAGATTGGCGACGGCGGCCTTGTAGCCGATGTCTTCGAAGGTGGCGGTTCGGAGGTCGAAATGGACGCCTTCGGCCAGGAGATCGGTGGTCAGCAGCATCACGTGCCCGGGCGATGGTCTGATCACCGCGGCGTCATCACCGATCCCGCGCAGCACCGCTCGTCCGGTCTGCCCGAAGCGGCGGCGAAGGTGTCGGATCAGCCGGAACTCGCCAAGGTGGGAGGCGGAGGGACGTGCGGATCGGGAGGACATCATAGCCCGGAATATTCATGGCGGTTCGTCGCGAAATCGCCCAGTCGCGTTGCGAGACGGGCGCGCGGAGCCGCGAGGGACCGAGGCGTATTTGAAACAATACGTTGAGGGACTGAGCGGCGAGCCCACCCGCCTGCCCGCTGTCCAGAGCACGGGCAGGCTGGTCGCAGCAGCGAATCCGCGATTGTAGCAGAAGCGTTCATGAATAATGCGGGCTATACGTGACCGGACGCACGATTCAATTG
>JBOHOM010000013.1:0-3936 GCA_050731075.1 Nitrospiraceae bacterium | reverse complement strand
TCACACGCGAAGGCGGTGATCCAGGTGATTACAAAGAACAAGCCCGTCCGGCGCCAGCCCAGCAGCCGTTGCGCGGAGAACAGGGAGACGGCCAGAAAGAGGAACACATACGGCCGGAGGAGAACTGTTTTTATCAGGAGGAGAGGAAAATCCACACGCCTCACGGTTTTTACGCGTAGCCGTAATCCCGGAACCAGCGGACTGCCTTCTCCAGAGCGGTTTCGACCGGGGTCTGCGGCAGGTCCAGTTCCCTGAGGGCCTTGCGGGAATCGTAGTGCATCTTGTACTTGGCCATCCGCACTCCCTCCAGCGGGATCCGGGGAGGCCGATGGGTCAGATAGTCGGCGATCCAGCGATTCACATGGGCGAGCGGGAGGATGGCCTGCCACGGCAGCTTGATACGGGGCGACTTGACGCCGGTCAGCCCACTGAGCATGTCAAAGATGTCCCGAAGTGACAGGTTTCGATTCCCCAGGATGTACCGCTCGCCCACTCTGCCCCGCTCCATGGCGCGGAGATGGCCGACCGCCACGTCGTCCACATCGATCAGATTCATCCCGGTTTCGAGATAGGCCCACATGCGCCCCTTCATGAAGTCCACGATCATCTGGCCGGTGGGCGTTGGTTTGATGTCCCGTTCCCCGACCGGCGCGCTGGGGTTCACGATGACTACAGGCAAGCCGGCCCGGGCCAGTTTGAGGACCTCCTGCTCGGCCAGATATTTGGACCGCTTGTAATCGCCCGCCATCTGGGCGAGCGACACCGGCGTTTCCTCCGTCCCCGGCCCCCCATCGGGCGGGAGCCCGATCGCGCCGATCGTGCTCGTGTAGACGATCCGCTCGGTGCCCAGATCACGGGCGGTCTCCAGCAGGACACGGGTGCCGGTGACGTTCACTTCGTAGAAGACGGAGGGGGTCCTGGCCCAGAGGGCGTAATGGGCTGCCACGTGGTAGAGCTGGGGGCAGCCGGAGAGCGCGCGACGCAGGGAGTCTCGATCCCGCAAGTCCCCGTGCGCCTGTTCCACCTTGAGGCCGCCCAGGTTCCGAAGGTCGCTGTCGCGCCGGATCAGAACGCGCACCTCCGTGCCGGCGGTGAGCAGCCTGCGCACGACCGCTGCGCCTACGAACCCGGTCGCACCGGTGACGAGGGCTTTCATCTCACTCTCTTCGTTCGAGGCTAGAGGCAATGGGCTCGAGGCTATCGGCTATCGGAAGAACTTTCTTGCCTATTGCCAATTACCCATCGCCTCTAGCCTGACCTATAGCCTATGGCCCCTAGCCTATAGCCGCTAGCCTATAGCCTCTTGCCTTCCCCATAGCCTGCGCGCCGTCAGTGACGGCGCGACGTGAGGGACCGGGCGAGCTCCCGTAAGGGATCGGCCTTGGCGTCGAATGTCTCCAGCCGGCTGATCGCCCGGTCGGCGCATTGGCCGGCGAGCGTCCGGGCCCCCTCGACCCCGCAGAAGGAAGGGTAGGTTTTCTTGCCGCGCTGAGCGTCCGTGTTGGCGTTCTTGCCCAGCTCCTCGCGGGTGCCGGTGACGTTGAGCACGTCGTCGGCGATCTGGAAGGCGAGGCCCACGTCTTCGGCATAGGCGGTCAACTGTTTGAGTTGCGCGGGCGTGGCGGACGAGACGATCGCCCCCATCCGCACCGCGGCGCGAATGAGCATACCGGTCTTGTGCGCGTGGATGGTCTGCAGCGTCGAGAGGTCGATGTCCTTGTTCTCGGCTTGAATGTCCAGGACCTGCCCGCCGACCATGCCCAGATTGCCTGCGCCAAGCGCCAGTTCATGAATGATCTGGACCTGGCGTATCGGATCGAGATGGTCCAGGAGGTCCGCGCGGCTGCAGAGATCGAAGGCCAGGGTCAGCAAGGCGTCTCCCGCGAGGATCGCCATGGCTTCCCCGTACACCTTGTGGTTGGTCAGCTTCCCCCGCCGGTAGTCGTCGTTGTCCATGGCCGGGAGATCGTCGTGGATGAGCGAATAGGTGTGAATCAGCTCGAGCGACGACGCGATCGGCAGGATGGCCTTCGACGGCTGTCCCACCGCCTCAGCGGACGCCATCGCCAAGATCGGTCGGATCCGCTTGCCGCCGGCGAAGAGACTGTAGCGCATGCTTTCATGCAGGGTGGCGGGGGCGGCCTGCGCCGAGGGGACCACAGTGTCGAGGAACCGATCCACCTCCTCGCGTTTCCAGTCGAGGTATGAGGCGATATCCATGCGTCGAGACGAAGGTTTAGGCTGAGGTTGAGGCTGAGGTGAAAGCAAGCGGCTTAATCGTTCTTGAGATTTGCGGCCCTGCTTGACCTCAACCTGAACCTCAACCTAGGTTTTAGAGCCGGCGAGAGCCTAGCAAATGGGTTCGCGATGTGTCAAACAAGACCGGAAGGCTAGAGGCGAGAGGCTATAGGCTAGGGGGAAGGCTATAGGCTAGATGATGAGTGCCAGGACATCGTTTACATCGTTATGTGCCAACACATCGTTAACAACGATCTGGGAAACCGCGTTTCACAGGATAAATGCCATGGCGCCTGCAGTGGCGCGGACCCGCTCCAGCAGCGCAACACGCGCTGCCATGTGGACCCCTCCCGTTGCTTGGCTGACCTGCTTGGATTTAGCAGTGTGAGCGATGTCATGGCACTTCTTGCTGTAAACGATGTCTTGGCACTTGAGAGCTAGAGGCTATAGGCAATGGGAGGACCGATCTTCCCTATCGCCTCGCGCCTATTGCCTCTCGCCCCCCTTGCCAGTATACTGCCGCGCATGAGTTTCCGGAAAGCTGGTGGTGAATGGGAGCCGCTCCTGCTGGGCATCGAACCCCGGAATTGCGGCGTCTGCGGCAAGGGGCTGTACCGCAATTTCACGCTGTTGCGAGGCGGCTGGTCGCGCTGCACGGTGTGCGGCCAATTCGTGCACTATAGCTGCCTGTCGAGCGGGAAGACCAAATTCCTGAAAGTGCGCCCGCGCGTGTGCAAGGCCTGCCGGCAGTCTCGGGAGCGGTCGCTTCCCAAGGAGGGCGGGAAGCTGGCGGTCGGGTCGTGACGCCGCGAGCGGACTTCGATCCGAGCCGGGCCGCGGCGCTGGGCCACAGGTGGCTTGCGGAAGGCGCCCGGCTGGTCATCGTCCCCGTCGTCTTGTTCGGCAGCGGCTTTTTCACCGCCGATTTCCTGCTCAGCGGTCAGTATACGTGGCCGCGCTGCAGCCGGATCGTCGGGTTGACTCTTACCATCCTGGTCCTCTCCTACGAGTTCGTGTACAAGGAGCAACGCGCGCGGCACTCCGGCCGCGCAGGGGATCACCCTCTTCGAGCGCTGCTGTACTCCTGCGCGATTCCGTACGTGGTCGGCGCCCTTGCGCTGCTTGGTCTCGCGCAGCTGGCCTCCTAGTGCCGTTCCAACTATTTCGAGCCATCTGTATGGCAGTGGGAAACCCTGGTCTTCCGCGCGGATCGGTGATCATCATTAGGCGCATCAAGTTGGAACGGCACTAGCCCAAACCATTCATGAACGCGCCGTTGTTCTTCACGCCGGATGAAATCGGTCTCGTGGCCGACGAGAAGTTTTTTCGAGCGAAGGCCCGCATCATGAGAAAGGTCCGGGAGACGCTCGACCTCCTGCACCTCGGGTTGAAGGCTGAGCTCGCCGGCGTCACTCTTCTGGCCCCGAAGGAGTTTGACTCGACGAAATCCCAGTTCGTGAAGGGGGAACAGCTGGAGGACTTCCCGTACCAGTATCTGGACTTTCCCAAGCATTTCCTCGGGGACGACAAGTTCACCTTCCGCTCGCTCTTCTGGTGGGGCCATCATTTTGTCTTTGCCCTGATCCTGGAGGGGGACGGGGTGCTACGCTACAAGCAGAATCTCATCAACCGGTATCACCAGGTCGCCGGCCGTCACCTCTCCCTCTGCTTGGGGCCGTCCCTCTGGGAGTGGAAGCG
>JBOHOM010000012.1:0-7514 GCA_050731075.1 Nitrospiraceae bacterium | reverse complement strand
GGTATCGGACGGAGATCCCGACTCAGCCGCGGGCCGCATGAATCCCGGCATGGCACAGGCCGCAAGAAGCACTGGTAGTAAGCACCCACCGAGTTTCCGAATTCTGTCTTTCCTGCTCATCCCGTGTCACCGTTCGACAAGCTCACGGTCCCGAGCCCGGTCGATGGACGCATCACGCGTATCTATCGTTCTCCCACGGGAACGCCGAGTTGGACTAGCCCCGCACTTCCCAGTACCCCTTCTGATCGCGATCGGATAAGGTAATCTCCTTCACCCACTTGGCACCTTTCCACGCATAGCGCTTCGGCACGATGACCCGCACCGGCCCGCCGTGCTCTAAGGTGAGCGGCTTGCCGTTCCAGGTGTGAGCGAGGAGCACGTCCTCATCATCGCAGGCCTCCAGCGGCAGGTTGGTGGTGTAGCCGTCGTAAGCGGTGAAGAGCACGAACTGCGCAAGGGACAGGGGCCGCACCACCTCCATGATCCGCCTGAAGCTCACCCCTTCCCATTCGTTCTTGAAGGTGCTCCAGGTCGTCACACAGTGAAAGTCCGACACCGACATGAGCTGCGGCTGCGCCAGGAAGTCTTCCCAGGTCCACGTGACAGGGTTCGCCACGAACCCCTTGATCGTCAATCGCCAGTCCGCCGACGTGACCTCAGGCTTGTGGCCCAGATCGAGGACCGGCCAGGTCATCCGAAGGTGCTGGCCGGGGGGCAACCGATCGCGCGATGGGCCCTCGCCCTGGCGCCCGTCCGCCCCCCGCTTCTCCCTTGCCCAGGCCTCCTTCGTTCGAATCATCCGCTCGTTCAGCTCCATACCGGTCCCTCCTTAGACTGCCCTACTGTCTAACGAATTCCCCTGCTGTGACAAGGGTTGGGGGTGATTTTGCCTGTAACGTTCGTGTGGTTTCCCTGACTATGCAGCGAGGCGACCGGACTCACTCCCGGCGAGGCCTGGGGCGCGGCTCGGGCGTGGAAGCCCACGAGCCATCCCACGGGATAAGCAAGAACCTGACGCACGGCTATCGTTGATAGAGCAGAGAGGAGGATCACCATGAGGACGACAACCGCGACGGCGACGATGATGCTGGATAGCGATCGGCCAATCGGCGAACGGCTTCAGGCGTTGGGGACAGCGATGACACGATATGGGCTCGTGGTCGTGTTCGTATGGATCGGGGCGATGAAATTTAGCACCTACGAAGCCAATGCGATCCAACCCTTGGTTGCCAACAGCCCGTTCATGAGCTGGTTGTACCTGATTTTCAGCGTCCAGACGTTTTCTAACTGGCTGGGCGTGCTCGAGGTCGCCATTGGGCTGATGATCGCGGCAAGGCCGATTTCAGCCACTGTCTCGGCGGCGGGAAGCGCCTTGGCGGCCATATTGCTCCTCGGGACCTTAAGTTTCATGTTATCGACCCCCCCAGTGTGGGAGGGAAGCCTGGGAGGATTTCCTGCCTTGTCGGTTGCGCCGGGCCAGTTCCTGTTAAAAGATCTCGCCTTGTTGGGCGCCTCGGTGTGGACACTTGGGGAGGCATGGGGTGCCAGGGAACGAGAACTGTAGTAGTGGCCTAACAGCCGGAAGGAGAAAGAGTCATGAAGGCGATCGCGGTCATTCCCGGCAAGCCGAACTCGCTGCATCTTGCGGAACTGCCCAGGCCATCGGTCAAGGACATCCCGGACGGCCGAGGCGTGCTGGTGCAAGTCTTGCGTGTCGGGGTGGACGGCACGGACAAAGAAATCAACGCGGCCGAATATGGCCAAGCCCCGCCCGGCTATGACTTCTTGGTCATCGGCCATGAATGCTTCGGGCGGGTCGTGGAGGTCGGCAAAAACGTGACTGAACTGGCCCCCGGCGACTACGTCGTGCCGACCGTGCGCCGGCCCGGCAACAGCCTCTACGACAAGATCGGTCAGTACGACATGACCACCGACGACGTGTACTACGAGCGGGGCATCAACCTCCGGCACGGCTACCTGACGGAGTATTTCGTGGACGAGCCGGAGTACATCGTCAAAGTGCCGCAGGGTTTGAAGCATGTGACCGTCCTGCTCGAACCCACCTCGGTGATCGAGAAGGGAATCATTCAGGCCTATGAGATCCAGCGTCGTCTGAAAGTCTGGCGGCCCCGTCGAGCGGCGGTCTTGGGGGCAGGCACCATCGGGCTGCTCGCGGCCCTGTCCCTGCGCATGCGCGGACTGGAGGTGACCAGTTTCGGCCGGAGCCCTGCTCCGTACCAAAACTCTGATCTGCTTGCGGAGATCGGCGCGCGCTACGTCTCGACGGCGGAGATGTCGCTCAAGGACGCGTCGGCCAAGTATGGCCCCTTCGATCTGATGTTCGAGGCCACCGGCTTTGCGCCGATCGTGTTTGAGGCAATGGAGTACCTGGGAAAGAACGGGGTCTTGGTCCTGTCCAGTGTCACCGGCGGCGGCCGTAACATTCAGGTCCCCGCCGACATGATCAACCTGGGGTTCGTGCTGGGGAACAAGGTGATGGTGGGCACGGTGAATGCCAACCGCGACTATTTCGAGGCAGGGGCATATGACCTCTCCCGAGCGGAACTGGAATTCCCGGGCTGGCTTTCAAAGCTCCTGACCCACCCCGTGGACGGTCTCGAAAATTACCGGGAAATGATACGTCTTCTGACCGAAGCCAAGGGCGCCATCAAGGTCTTCGTGAATGTCGCCAAGGAGGCTTGAATGTCGGACCTTCCGTCCACCGGTGGAGAGCTGCTCGCGCAAGCTCAGCCGGAGCAGCCCGTGTCTATAACGCCGTCCGTTGCGGAAGTGTCGGACGCACCGGCTGAGACGGGGGAGCGGACAACGCCCACCCCAGTGTCAGTTGAGGGGCCCGTCGTCGGCCCATCACAGGAGCAGAGCGCGGTGGCAACCGCGTCTGCTCAGGCCGTTTCTCGAATCTACCGGCACAAGCTGCCGGTTCGTCTGGCTCACTGGCTCAACGTCCTCTGCCTGCCGATCCTGATCATGAGCGGGCTTCAGATTTTCAATGCGCATCCGGCCCTCTATTGGGGTGACCGGTCTGATCGGGATCGCCCGATCCTGTCCATGCGAGCGATGAGGACGGAGAGCGGGGAAGTGATCGGGGTCACGACGGTCTTCGGCCATGCGGTTGAGACCACCGGGGTACTGGGGTTCTCCCACGACTCGGTTCGGGGGTTTCCGGCCTGGGCCACGCTCCCCAGCGGGAAGTGGCTGGCCATGGGACGGCAGTGGCATTTATTCTTTGCCTGGGTCTTTGTGATCAATGGATTGATCTTCGGGCTGTACGCTATCCTCAGCCGTCATCTGTCGAGAGATCTCTTTCCCAAGTGGAATGATCTGCGCGGAATCGGGCGGGCCCTCAAGGATCACCTCTTGCTGCGCCATCCGACGGGCGAGAAGCACTATAACGTGTTGCAGAAGATCTCATACACCTCCGTGGTGTTCGGGTTGGGCCCGTTGATCGTCCTGACCGGCCTGTCCATGTCGCCGATGATTGACGCCGCGTTCCCGGGTCTCCTGGCCATCTTTGGCGGACGGCAGTCGGCCCGCACGATCCACTTCCTGGCGTGCTTTGCGTTCATCGCGTTTGTTGTGATCCATTTGTCGCAAGTGGTGCTCACAGGGTTGTGGAATAACCTTCGATCCATGGTGACCGGCTGGTATGCCGTGGCGGAATCTGGAGCGACACATGACGGACAACAAGCGAATTGATCGCCGGCGATTTGTCATTGGCGCGCTTCAAGCATCCGGCCTGCTCCTCCTCGCCGGCTGTGACAATCTGTCGAGAAGCGACTGGTTCACGAGTTTGCTGGGGAAGACGGAGGGGGCAACGCGGCGAGCCCAGCGCTTCCTCACACCGCGGCGGGCGATGGCCAAGGAATATACCGAGGCTGATCTGTCGCCGGTGTTTCCAGCCAACGGGACAAGCGATCCGGACAATCCGGTGTATCAGACCCTCGCACGCAACGGGTTTGCCGACTGGAGGCTGGAGATCAGCGGGCTGGTCCGGCAACCGGCGTCCCTCTCGCTGGCGGAGCTCCGTGCGATGCCTCCACGCACCCAGATCACGCGCCATGACTGCGTGGAGGGGTGGAGCGCCATCGGCAAGTGGAAAGGAGTCCAGCTCGGCGAACTGCTCGCGCAGGTTCAGCCCCTTCCCTCGGCCCGCTACCTGGTGTTCTACTGCGCCGACCCGGATGAGGACGGGCAGACTTATTATGAAAGCATCGATTTCGAGGATGCCTACCATCCGCAGACCATTCTGGCCTATGAGCTGAACGACAAGACTCTCCCGATCGCGCACGGCGCGCCGGTTCGTGTGCGGGTCGAGCGGCAGCTTGGCTACAAGATGGCGAAATATGTCATGCGGATCAAACTTGTTGAGAGCCTCCAGGCGATCGCTGGGGGACAGGGGGGATATTGGGAAGACCAGGGCTACGAATGGTACGCGGGAATTTGAGCATGGGGCACGTCGGGACTCTGCGCTTGCTGGTTGCTGGCGTCTTGCTTACGGGAGCGTCCTGCGTTGTCGGGCAAGCGAAGGCCGAAGGGGACGTAATCGGACGGAGCCTGGCGCATGATGCCCATGTCAAAGAACACTGGACTTACCTGGGCGTCGACGGTCCCACGCACTGGGGGATGCTCAGCCCGGGATACATGGCGTGCGAAACGGGTTCCCATCAGTCTCCGATTGAGATTCGGATGGCCCACCATGGAGTCACCCCTCAAGCGCTGGTGTTTGACTACCAGCCTGCGCCGGTGCAGCTTGTCAACACCGGCCACACGATCCAGGTCAACGTTCGCGCCGGCAGTGTGCTGAGACTGAACGGCCAATCCTATGCGCTACGCCAGTTCCACTTTCACGCGCCCAGCGAGCATCACATCGAGGGAGTCGTCTATGCCATGGAGCTGCACCTGGTTCATCAAAACGCGCGGGGCCATGTGGCCGTAGTGGCGGTGCTGATGCAGTCTGGTTCGGAACAGAGCGTGGTGGCGCAGTTCTGGGACCGGCTGCCGCGGCAGGCAGGCGGAGTCATCACGGACGTTCGGTTGAACGCCAAGGTTTTGTTGCCGACGTCGAGTCACCATTACGCCTACGAGGGCTCGCTGACCACCCCGCCCTGTACGGAGGGCGTGCGGTGGATCGTGCTTAAGGAGCCCATCCAGGTGTCCCCCGGGCAGGTGGAGCAATTCAGGAACATTATCGGGGATGACGCCCGCCCGACCCAGCCCGTGAAAGCGCGGACGATCGCAGAATATTGAGTTGAAGGCTCCAACTGTATGACGAGAAAGCCATTCGATAGAGGTCTCGGACGTCCTGCTCTTGCGGGCCTGCTCCTGTTCGGCAGCTTGACTGGCTGTCTCTCGCCGATCGCGATGCATCGGGCGGTGGTCGAGTACGACCGCACGGGGAGCCAGATCGACGCCGAGCTGCTGCTGCTGAACATCGCGCGGGCGAGACACTACCGGCCCGTCCATTTCACGACGGTGTCGAGTGTCGCCGCGACGTTTGATTTTCGTGTCAACTCCGGCATCATAGGGCGCATCGGAAGTACCCCCCTCAACGCGGACGCCAGGCCTGTGGATCTCGAATTCAGCAGCAGCGTCGCCGAACAACCGACGATCACGATCGTCCCGATCACGGGCGAGGAGTTCACCAAGCGCATTCTGCGGCCTTTGGAGGAGTCCCAGTTCTACTTCCTGGTCCACCAGGAGTTTGATATCAACATGATCCTGCGGCTCATGGCGCGGGGGATGGAGATCGCCGGGGAGGGGGAGCCGACCTTGCTGTTCAATGCGCCGTCGCGGCGGGCGGATTATGAGGAGTTTCGGAAGCGGCTGCTGCACCTCTCGTCCCTTCAGCTCACGCGCAAGCTCTATGTCGGGCCGATCACCTACGACGAATCGTTCACCGTGCCCGTGGGACGAGCGCCGACGCCGGAGGAGGCCGTCGCGGGATTGGAGAAGGGCTACCGATGGACGGTGTCCCAGAAGGACCAGCAGTACACCCTGAGCCGGCGGGTCGTCGGGCGGATCGCCATCACGAACTACGACACGGATCGCCTCTCCAATGAAGAGAGGCGGCGGATGAACGAAGAGGCGGAGCAATCTCCTCGGGATTCCATCCTGGCGGACATTCGGCCAGGCAATCCCGGGGGCGACTATCCCCTCCATGGCTCTATCCTGCTGCGGAGCCTGAACGCGATCATTATCTTTTTGGCGAAAGGGATCGCTGAAGAGCCGGAATTCCATGTTGACAAGAATCCCAAGACGGGGCCGGTCATGCGGAATCCCTCTCGAACCCTTGAAATCGAAGAGTCGTCGAACCGTCCGACCGAGGCAGAATTTTCCGTGGAGCTGGAGGGGCACTACTACTCGATCAGGAAGTTTCCGATCAGCGAGGGTATGGTCCCGAGCTGGAACCAGGAAGCATTCGCGGTGCTCTCGAACCTGTTCCAGATGACGGTCACAGAGGTGTCCGTCCAGAAGATGCCGATCATTTCGATCCCAAAGGGGTAGCCGCGGGCTGCGGCGCCTGTCGGTGGTCGGGCGCTTGCCGCCGACCCGGCACGGATGTCTGCGGAAGAGGGGGCGGGGATGACGAGCCAGGAGCTCCAGAATCACGTGTTGAAGTATCTTGCCGGAAAGCTGACCTGCGCGGAGTTTGTCGGAGCGGTCACCGATTATCTCGACGGCAGCCTCAGCTTCGTGGATTGGCTGCGCTTCCAGATGCATCTCGGGATGTGTCTCGGCTGCCGCATCCACCTCCGGCAGATGAAGCAGACGATCCGGACGCTTCGCCGGCTACCGGACGAGCCGATTCCCCCCCAGGTTCACGACGAGCTGCTTCGGCGCTTCAGAAGGTGGAAGACGCAAGCTGGCTAACTCCGCCGCGCGGGCCTCCCGGGAGAACGCGCCTCACCGTTGCGGCCCTCCCCGTGATCCCGCTCCCCGCACTTGCCTAGCCCTGTTCTACGGTGCTACACTTACGCCCTCGCTCGGGCCTCTGGTGCCAGCAGTGCCCAGCGTTACAACGGAACATCGGATCATCGAGGGAGACTCTCGATGAATGCACCCGTCCCTGCCACCGAAGCGGAGCGGCTTGACGCGCTTCGCCGCTACGCGATCCTCGACACTCCACCGGAACAAAACTTCGACGAACTGGTCTCGTTGGCGTCGCAGATCTGCCGTACCCCGATCGCCGCGATCAGCTTGATCGATGCGGACCGCCAGTGGTTCAAAGCGAAAGTAGGCCTGACGTCCACCCAAACTCCTCGCGCGATCGCGTTCTGCGCCCACGCGATCGTCCAGCCGGACCTGTTCGTGGTTCGGGACGCCATGGCCGATCCACGGTTTTCGACCAATCCTCTGGTCACTGCCGACCCTCATATCCGATTTTATGCGGGTATGCCCTTGATCGCCTCCAATGGGCACGCTCTGGGCACTCTGTGCGTGATTGACCGCGTGCCGCGCGAGTTGACACAGGAGCAGGCCGAGGCATTGCGGGC
>JBOHOM010000011.1:0-7068 GCA_050731075.1 Nitrospiraceae bacterium | reverse complement strand
GTACATGACCGGCGGCATGGTGGTGGTGCTCGGCAAGACCGGGCGGAACTTTGCGGCCGGGATGTCCGGCGGCATCGCCTTCGTGCTCAACGAGGACGGCAAGTTCGAGCAGCGCTGCAACATGGGCATGGTGGAGCTGGAAAAAGTGGTCACCGCCGAAGATAAAAGGATCCTGCGCACCATGATCGAGTCGCACCAGATGTACACCGGCAGCCGCAAGGCGAAGAAGGTCCTGGAGGCCTGGGAGACCATGCTGCCCAAGTTCGTGAAGATCATGCCGATTGACTATAAACGGGTCCTGGCCGAGCGGAAGGCAGCGGCTGCCAAGGAGCACGCGCACAAGGAGAAGGAGATGGTCGCGCACTGAAGACGCGTGACGCGTGACACGTATCTTGGTTGCGAAAAGTGATAGAGGGCTTCAACCTTGTTCGGCCTGGGGCGTCGTTGCCCGTGGGATGGGTTAGCGAAATTGGGAGGACGGAACGCCGGCGCGCGTTCATGAGCTAAGACATGGCGGATCCAAAAGGCTTCATGAAATATGCCCGGGAGGGCCCCAAGCGCCGACCGGTCGAGCTCCGGATCCTCGACTGGAAGGAATTCTATGAGCCGATCTCGGAAGACAAGCTCAAGGAGCAGGGCGCGCGCTGCATGGACTGCGGGGTTCCCTTCTGTCAGAGCCACAACGGCTGTCCCGTGGTCAATCTGATCCCTGAGTGGAACGATCTCGTCCACCGCGGCCGATGGAAAGACGCCCTCAAGGCGCTGCACGCGACGAACAACTTCCCGGAATTCACCGGACGCCTCTGCCCGGCGCCTTGTGAGTCCGCCTGCGTCCTTGGCATCAACGCTGATCCGGTGTCGATCCGGGTCATCGAGTGGAACATCATCGACAAAGGGTTCGACGAGGGCTGGGTCGAGCCAGCTCTGCCGACCTCGCGAACCGGCAAGACCGTCGCGATCGTGGGGTCCGGACCGGCAGGCCTCGCGGCTGCGCAGCAGCTCGCGCGCGCGGGCCATCGCGTGACCGTCTTTGAGAAGGCGGACCGCATCGGAGGATTGCTGCGCTACGGCATCCCCGATTTCAAGATGGAGAAGTGGGTCATTGACCGGCGGCTGGAGCAGATGCAAGCCGAGGGTGTGGAATTTCGGACCAACGTGCACGTCGGCGTCGATCTCGATGGCGAAACCTTGCGTCGCCAGTTTGACGCCGTCTGCCTGGCGGTGGGCGCCGAACAGGCCCGTGAGTTGCCGGTTCCGGGCCGCGAGCTGCAGGGCATTCATCCGGCGATGGAGTACCTGACACAGCAGAACAAGCGCAATGCCGGCGACGTGATCCTGGAAGAGCCGATCACGGCCGAGAGGAAACGCGTGGTCATCATCGGCGGCGGCGACACCGGGTCTGATTGTCTGGGCACCACGCACCGCCATGGCTGCGCTGAGGTGCACCAGTTTGAGCTGCTGCCCGAGCCTCCCCCCGACCGGGCCGACTCCACCCCGTGGCCCCTGTGGCCGATGCAGCTCCGGACCTCTCACGCGCATGAAGAGGGTTGCGACCGCCAGTGGAGCGTCTCGACGACCAAGTTCACGGGTCGCAACGGCCACGTCACGAAGCTGCACGCGCAACGGGTCGCCTTCGGGAACGGGACGTTCACGCCGGTCCCCGGCACGGAGTTCGAGATGGACGTGGATCTGGTCCTGCTCGCCATGGGCTTCACCGGCCCGGTCAAGAATGGTCTGCTGGACAGCCTGGGCGTGACGTACGACGCTCGCGGAAACGTGGCCGTGGATGAGAACCGCATGACCAACGTGGACGGCGTCTTCGCCGGCGGGGACGCCAAGCGCGGTGCGTCCCTCATCGTCTGGGCCATCGCCGAGGGCCGCCAGATGGCCGCGGGGGTGGAGAAGTTTCTGCGGGCCGGCCAGTTGGCCAGGGTCGGAGGCTGACCTCACGGACGCGTTCGGGTTTTAGAACGGAAGTTTGAACCCGCCGGGAACGGTTTCCTTCCCGCTCGTGCCCAGCGCGCTGGCCTGGTTCAGGCGGGCCGCCAGTTCAGCACCGATCCCATCCAGCCCACCGAGGCTTGCCCTCAGGTCCGCCAACGGTTTGGCAACCTGCTCGGCGATGGCGGCCTTCAGCTCACCCTCCACGCGGGCCATCTGCTCTTGGAGCTGCTTGCCGGCGGCGTCCTTGAGGACGCGATCCAGGTCGGTGCTGAGGTGAACGTCGTACGCCTCGAGGGTTCCTGCAACACGGGCCTCGAGGTGAAGGCCTTTCACGCCGGGCAGGGCGGCCGCGAGCGCTTTCGCGACCGGGCCGGCGTCGCCCTTGCCCCCCGTCGTCATCTGAACCGATTGCAACGCGGCAGTCAGCGTGGCATCCAGGGCTTCCCCGCGGAGCTCTGTGCGCAGTTTCAGATCTCCCAGGGCTTCCTTCAACGCCAGCGGCAACTCCTTGTTCTCAGACAGGGACAAGTCCTTGATCCGATACCCGCTCGCGCTGAGATGCGCCACGTCGCGTGGCTTGGAGCGGTCGACATGGTTCAACTCGCCGTCAAGTTTCACGGAACGGAGGCCTTTCAACTTCTCCCCGGCAAACCCGAACGTCAACGGGATACCGAGGATATCCTGGTCCGGCGTGACATGTCGTACCCGGCCCGTCACGGCGCCAGCCTGAGTCTCCACCCCGACGTGCGCGGTCCGAATCAAGAAATCTGGAAGGGGCGCATGCTCCTTGAAGCGGACATCCACCCCCTTGCCGCGAAGCGGTTTCACCACCTCGACCTCGTTCTTGCGCTCGGCCTTCCGTTCCAGGAAGGGCTTCAATTTCTCGTACCACCGGAGGCTCTTGGCCGTCCATTCAGCGATGGTTCCCCCGAGCAAGACCCCGCCCAGGTTCGTCAGGGGCTGCGGCGAAAGCGAGTATTTGTCCTTGAGACGGCGCAGCTCCTCCTGCGGGGCTCTTGACGCGTCCTCCGTCCGCTTCCGGAGTGATGCCTGGGTGTCTTCAAAATTTTTCTTCGCCGTCATAATCCGATCCAGGTCAATGCGGATGTCTTTCTGGATTGCCATGAGCTCACCGGCTCCACCCACGACGCCCCCCAGGCCGCCTCTGCCGGCGGACTTCACTGTCTCGAGACGTCGCTTGTAGTCCTCCAGCTTGGCCTTATCCGGCAGTTCAGCGAGCTGTTTCTGCCACCGCTCTTTCTGGTCCTGAATGTCCGCACGGAGGGATTCGATCGACTTCAGTGACGGGAGCGCCTCCTTCGCGAGAATCTCCCGCACGTCCGGGACTGTGAAGGAGGGCAGGGTAAACGGTGTGCCCGAAGCTTTGCGCGGAACGGAGGGAGTCGTCTCCTGAGGGGCCACGGCTCCGGAGGTTTTTCGCGGGGTGTCGAGTCGAACCCCCTCCACCGCCATTTCTTCGATGATCACTTTTCGTCGGAGGAGATTCGGCGCATCCATCAAGAAAGCAATTCGGTCCACCTGGACCGCATTGGTCATCGGGGCGTCTGGGTTGGTGACTTGAAGGTCCGTCAGTGTCAGGCCTAAGGGGAAGAGCGACAAGTCGGCCGCCTCCAGGTCGACCGTCGCCCCGACCAGTTTGGTTCCGGCTGTTCTAATGGTGCGTTTGATGACGCTGTCCACCACCAACAGCCAGACGCACACCACCAGGAGGACCACCACGAGAAAGGCGATCAAGCCCGGCCAGCGAACCCATTTGCTCATAGGTCTCCTCCCCACCGGACAGCGGAGAGGACCTGCATGAGTCGGGTCTTCCGCACCCACGCCAGCACGTGTCCCCGGTAACGGAGAATCGCCCAGTTGGCGAGGAAGTAGAAGGGAACCAGGAGGAGGAGCGACACGAGGAGGCTGCCCATGACAATCGAGTTGTTGAATCGTTCGACCCGCCAGAGGGGCGAGTTGTACAGCGTGGTCCAGAGCCCGTTCAGCGGGCTGGCGGTCAACACGGCGAGACCGATGCGGTGAAAGAGGGGGTCCAGCGCATAGGCGAGGCCGGAGAAGAACGCCAGTCCCAGCAGAAATGCGGAGAGGTTGACCCGAAGCAGCAGGACCAGCAGCAGGACCAGCAGGTTGTGCGGGCTGAAGAGGGGGGTCAATCCTGCCACCATGGACAACCCCAGAGCCAGGCTGATCTGGCCGGGCTCGGCCTCAGAGTTCAGAATCTTCACGAAATTGACCAGAGTTTTCAGCATCCTCCCCTCCCACGCCTAGCGGCTGTCACCGGGGGGCGCACTGCTAGGCCGCCTTCAATTCCGAGGTGCAAGCCGGGCAACGGGTGGCCTTGATCGGAATGCTGGACCAGCAAAAAGGACAATCCCTGGTGATCGGAGCAGGCGGTGGCGCCTCCGTCCGACGTTTCATCCGGTTGACTTGCCGAATCAGCAGGAAGATCACGAATGACACGATGAGAAAGTCGAAGACGGAGTTGAGAAACACGCCGAAGCCGACGACAGGCGCGCCTGCGGCCTTCGCGGCGGTAAGTGAGGGGTAGGACTGTCCCGAGAGATTGATGAACAGGCTGGAAAAGTCAACGTTGCCGACAAGCAGTCCGATCGGCGGCATGAGGACATCATTAACGAGTGAGGTGATGACCTTGCCGATGGCTGCACCGATTATGATTCCAACCGCCATATCGAGCACGTTCCCGCGCATGGCAAACTCTTTAAACTCTTTCAACATCGTCGGCCTCCTTCCTATCAAGAACCCACGAGCTGTCGGGCAAAGCCATTGCCAAGTGCGTTCATCACGAGGCGGACTTGGCGCAGCGAAAGCCGATACTCGATGAACGTGGTTCCACCCCAGATTAGTCCGAATCCGAAATAAAAAGGCCTTTTCCCCGTGTCTTTCTCCAGCGGGTGGCGTGGCGAGCGGGTCCCCCGTCGCCCGCAGCGAAAGGGGCGAACAGCCAACAGGGTGCCACCGAGAACCATCAAACAGCGCCCGCGCACTGCCAAAGCCCGAAGTGACCCCCACGGGGGGATGGGTGGAGCGAGGCCGACGGGGGTGATCGACACGACAGGACCCGCTGGAGCTGATCCAGCCATCATCGAATATTTTCGGATCACGGTTAGACCTTTCCAGGGGCCAGGGCCTTGCGAATTTCGGCAATCAGCCGTTTTTCAATCTCGGCTGTCTCGTCGGGGCTGGCCGCAAGGATGCGGCCTCCCTGCGCCATCTTCTCAAAGTCGGCCTTGACGCTCAAGCGGGTTCCTTTCGAGGGGAGCGTTTGGAGCGACACCAGATACTGGTTCCGAAAGCCGGACACCTCGAGTGACGCGGGCGCCGAAACCTTGCGCTCCGTCACGTACGCCGCCTTCTGATCCGTCTTCACGCTGACCCGGACGATATACCCGTTCCGAGCCAACGCCTCCTCCGCGGCTTTGCCGACCGCCGCAAGGGCCTGTGGAAGCTCTTCAGCCTGACCGCCCGTGTCTTCCACGCGCAGCGTTTGGGCGGCCTGCGCCTTCCTTGCGGTTGTCTGCTCAGCTTCCGCAGCCAACTTCTTGTTCTCCGCCACCTTCGTCCCCAGCGTAGCGGCCACGGCGCTCCGCTCCGCCTCCACGCGTTCGGTTTCCTTCTTGGCTTCCCGCAGCTCCCGGTTGAGCAGGTCGATCTGCTGCTGCATGACCTTGTTCCCTTCCTGCAGCGACACGATCACTGATTCCTGCTTGACCGATTGCTTTCGCAGGCGTTCGTTCTCTTCCTTGAAGAGTGGCGATTCCTCCGGCTGGCAGCCTGAAGCCAATGCCGCGACGCCGATCAAGAGGACGGGGCCGATGCGGGTGGAGAGGGAGCGGAGATCGCTGATTGAACGGTCAGGTCTTGCCATCCGGACGACTCCCACTGAAATCGAGCGCTGGGCTCTCAATCCAGGGCCGGATTCTAGGGCTCTTTCGGAGTGAAATGCAAACCTCGGATGTTCCGTCGGGCGAGATCGGGAACGGTTTGACGATTGTTCACCTACAGGCTATTCTGACTCGCATGCCCACGACCAGGCCTCTTGCCCACCTGCTCTTGACATCGTTCGTGCTGATGTTGGCCGCCCCGACGGTTGCCGGCCCGGTCGAACGCGCGGAGGACAAAGCGATACCCGTCCCGCCGGAAGAGTACTCTCTCTACGATAAGGTGATTCAGACGAAATTCCTGACTTCCCAGACGAGGCTTGTCATGATCGAGCGGCTGACGGTCACTCGGCTTGGTCCGGAGGAGCGGAAACCTCCCGACCGATCCTACTTCGACGAGAACCGATTCTTCGAAGGCAGGCTCCCACCGGACCTGGTGACGGATTTTCTTCTGAAGACCGGGCGGCCGTCTCGACTGGAGGCCAGGTTTCACTTCGGGGTGCCTTATCGGTTCGTCTCGGACGGAGAACTGGAAGAGCCTGAGGTCTCCCTTGGTCCAATCCCTGCCGAGTTCTCTCCAACCGACTTCGCACAGGACGCTCCTCCGACCATCGGTATCTTGGAGTTCTCCCGCGTGGGGTTCAATCAACGCGAGGATCAGGCGCTGCTCTATGTGGGCGACAACAGACCCGATGGGAGTGGCGCTGGGATGCTGATGCTGCTGCACCGGCGCGGCCGCGTGTGGACGATCGTGGATACCGAAGTGATATGGGTCGCACGTCCGGAAGAAGAACGTTAGCCGTGAACCGTGAACCGTGG
Source organism: Nitrospiraceae bacterium (assembly GCA_050731075.1). GTDB lineage: Bacteria > Nitrospirota > Nitrospiria > Nitrospirales > Nitrospiraceae > 40CM-3-62-11. The sequence continues at coordinate 385 of JBOHOM010000011.1, read as the reverse complement.
AGAATGTTGCGTCCGTTAAGTCCGTTGTGTCCGTTGAGCCCGTTAACGGATATAACTGACTCAACGGATCAAACGGCCCGAACGATTCGCGAATAACGTGTCACGCATAACGGGTCCAGGTGGCTTGCTAACGGGGCGTCGGAGCGATAGGATGGACCTGCTATGATTCGCAAGACCTTCCCGGTCCCTCCGCTCAGCTGCAACTGTTCGATTCTCGGCGACCCGGTCACCAAGCGGGCGATCGTCGTGGACCCTGGCGGCGCGCATGAGCGAATCTTGAAGGAGGTTCGAGCGCTGGGACTGACCGTCGTCAGCATCCTGCACACCCACGCCCACTTTGATCACTTCCTGGCTTCCGGTGAAATGAAGCAAGCGACCGGCGCGA
>JBOHOM010000010.1:0-9928 GCA_050731075.1 Nitrospiraceae bacterium | reverse complement strand
GTTGTTGATGGCCCCGTGCCGGAGGACATAGTCACGCATCTCTTGATACAACGACATTGCGCACCTCCTTGTCCCCCATCAGACAGGATGGCTTCACGCCGCCTGTCCCACGAATACCGTTCAAATGATATAGCTTTCTTATCAAATGCGCAAGAGCGGATGGGAGTCACAGCCACAAATACCCGTTCAATTGAATTACATGTGGTTGGAAGACCACGTGAATCATTGAGATTCTTTATTTTTTCTTTATAATATTAACTTTCTATTGTTTAATGCATTCCATCTGTTATACTGGTGACATAGTTGAGACCTGCAGGCCGGATGGTCGAACGGGTCTGACCGGGTTCCGCGTGACGTTCCATGGAGGAGGACACATCATGAAAGGCTCGATGGGGATCGATCACATCACGTTGTGTGTCGAGAATCTCGACGCGGCGGAATACCTGTTCACCAAGATCCTCGGGTTCGAGGTCATCTGGTCAGCCCGGGATGTGGGGAGTGCGAAGTCGAGCATGGACACCATTGTGGTCCAGCGCGGCGATGCGAAGGTGGCCCTGATGCAGGGCCGGGACAAAACTGTGAAATCCCAGATCACCGAGTTCATCGAGAAGTACGGGGAGGGGATCCAGCACGTGGCCATCGAAGTGGACGACATCGAGGCCGTTTCGCGCGAGTGGGAGGAGCACGGCGTGAAGTTCAGTGGACCTCTGAAGGAGGGGCGAGACGGCTGCGGACCGCTCAAACAACGCTTTACCTATCCGTTGTTTCCAGGGAGCGGCGTCTTTCTGGAGCTCACGCAACGTCGGCATGGCAAAGAACAGTCCAAGACGTTCGTGCGGGGAACCGTCGAGTCGCTCTACAAGGATATCGAGCGCGACCAACTCAAAGCAGTTGAGCAGACGATCATTGACTACGATGCCATCCCCGTCAAAGGTAGACGGGGCAAACGGGCGTCGTAACACGCTGAGGAACGCGGATGGATGAGTGATGTCTACTTCTTTTTCAGTTGCCAGTGCTGCAGGTTGAGTTAAAATGAACAACGCGAGCATGCACTCATCTGCAGGGATTCGTCTGTCTTCTACCCGTCGGACTACTGGGGAGGCCCGCGATGTATCTGATGAAGAAAGGCAATGCTCCGAACCAGGCGCACGTCGGAATACCCGAAGGCCTGTACGAAGAAGAACACGGTCGGCATGGGTTTAGTGGACCGGCCTCGCATCTGTACCGGCGTCATCCTCCGACCGGGTGGGTGCGCATCGACGGTCCGCTCCGGCCCCGCGCCTTCGCCTGTGGGGCCCTCCCCACCCCTGACCAGCGCTCGGCCGACGCCCGGCCGGTTGAGATCCTTCGCAGCCCGGACGTGCGGGTCTCCCTCTCACGCCGGGCTGAGACCATGCCGTATTTCGTCCGGAACGCCGACGGAGACGAGGTGCAGTTCGTCCACGCCGGCCGAGGCCGGTTCGAGACGGACTACGGGATGCTGGCGTATGAACCCGGCGACTACGTCGTGATCCCAAAGGGCACCACCTACCGGCTGCTCGTGGAATCGGGTCCGTCGCTGTTCCTGATCGTTGAAACGCCCACACCGGTTGAATTGCCGGAGCGGGGTCTCTTGGGCCACCACGCGCTGTTCGACAAAGGCATCCTGACGGCGCCGGAGCCGGCGCCGGTCAGCAAAGACCGGGATGAGCGGCGTGAATGGGAGGTTCGGATCAAACGGGAGGGAGCCTACACGCGGGTGTTTTATCCCTTCTACCCGATCGACGTGGCCGGCTGGAAGGGAGACTTGTGGGTCGCCAAGCTCAACGTGCGGGACTTCCGACCGGTGACCAGCGCTCGATATCACCTGCCTCCCAGCGTGCACGTGACGTTCCAGTCGGAGGGGGTCCTGATCTCCACCTTCGCTCCCCGACCGTTGGAGAGTGATCCTCAGTCGCTCCGGGTGCCGTTCTACCACCGGAACATGGACTATGACGAAGTCCTCTTTTATCATATGGGGGACTTCTTCAGCCGGGCCGGGATCCAGCCGGGCATGCTGACGCTGCATCCGCAGGGGATCCACCATGGCCCGCAGCCGCAGGCCGTCGAGGCCAGCCGGTCCAAGACCCACACGGATGAAGTGGCGATCATGATCGAGTCGCGGCGGCCGCTCACGGTCCTGCCGGAACTGGAAACCGTCGAGGTGAAGGAATACGCCATGAGCTGGAGCCAATCATGAAACTGGTCAGTTTTCGGGTTCAGACCCCGGTGGGAACGTTTGTCCGGGTCGGGGCTCTTCACGGGCAGAGTCTGATCGACCTCAACATGGCCTCTGCGCGCCTGCTCGCTGATCAGCGGGAGGCGCAGCCCTACCGATTGGCACACGCGACCGTCCCGGCTGCCATGCTTGAGCTCTTGGAGGGGGGGCCATCCTCCATGGCCGCCGCGCGCCAGGCCTTGGACTATGCGGTCAAGCTGGGCAAGTCCGTGCGCGGCCCGGAAGGCGAGACTGTTGTGTATCCCTACGATTTCGCCCGGCCTCCTGAGGGCATCCGGGTGATCGCGCCGCTGCCGAACCCGCCCTCGCTGCGGGACTTCCTCGCGTTCGAGGCCCACGTCGCCGCCACGTCGAAGAAGCGCGGACAACCCATCCCGCCCGAGTGGTACAAGGCGCCGGTCTATTACAAGGGCAACCACCGCACGATCATCGGACCGGATGAGGCCCTGCCGTGGCCGCTGGAGACCAAGAAGCTGGACTATGAGCTCGAGCTGGCCTGCGTCATCGGCCGCAAAGGTCAGGACATCTCCGAACGCGACGCCCCGGCCTATATCGCCGGCTATACGATCATGAACGACTTCAGCGCCAGGGATATCCAGTTCCAGGAAATGGCTTGCCGGCTCGGGCCGGCCAAGGGCAAGGATTTTGCCACGGCCATCGGCCCATGCCTGGTCACTCCGGATGAGATTCCCGATCTGAACGCCCTCACCATGATTGCCAGGGTCAACGGCAAGGCCTGGTCCAAGGGGAGTTTTGGCACGATCCACTGGTCCTTCGCCCAGATGATCGCGCACGTGTCGCGGGGCGAAGCCATCTATCCCGGCGACCTGTTCGGCTCCGGGACGGTCGGCGGCGGGTGCGGACTTGAGCTGGACCGGTACCTGAACCCAGGGGACGTGGTCGAGCTGGAGATTCAGCCGATCGGAGTGTTGAGGAACCGCGTGGTCAACCAGGAGCCGAAGCCATGAGTGTGAACGTGAAGGTCGAGCGGGCGGAGCGCCTCGTGACGGATCTGATCGAGCGGCATCGCAGGCTCTACGACGGCCCCGACATCGAATCCGAGCTGAAGAACATTATCCGCGATTCTCCGCAATCGAAGCTCTCGGACTGGGATGTCCACCGGATTCTCCGGACCTCCCGCTCGGTCTTCTTCGAGACCCACGTCGAGGTCGTGTCCGGTCACCACACCGCGACCTACCTCCGGTTCGAATCGATCGCGCAGATTCCCCAGCTCATCAGGCTGATCGCCCGCGACATGGCCGACTGGATCCGCCAGACCTATCAGAAGGACCCCATCGTCGGCATCGTGGCCACCGCTTCGGAGGCTCATCACCTGGCAGAAGGCGTCGCGGACCTGCTCCGTGACAGGATGCGGCTGCGAGTGGTCTTGACGCCATTCAATCGGGAGACCGGAAAGATCGGCACCGAAGTGGCCACCGGGGTCATCAGGTCCGGTGAACGGTTTGTCGTGCTGAACGATGTCACCACGCGCGGGAACTGTGTCAGCAAACTCGGCCAGGTCGTCACCGACCACGGCGGCAGTCTGGCCGGCATGATGGTGTTTGCCCGCCGTGACAGCGGGCAATTCCCCTTGATGGGCGAACTCACCGCCAAGTTTCCCTTCTATTACACGGCCGATCTCAACATGCCCCAGTGGGATCCGCAGAGCTGCCCCCTGTGCCGGATGAAGAAGCCGTTGCTTTCGTGGAGGGAGTTGCCTGATTTTTAGCGAACAGTTCGTAACGAGTTACGCGTGACGCGTCACGGGTTACTGGCTGTTAGCTATTCGCTTCCCCGGGAGGTCGCAATGGAGGCTGCGGACACGGTGAAAGACATCAAACGAGCCGACCTGCTGCAGATGTACTACTACCTCCGTCTCACGCGGGCCCTGGAAGACCGCGTGACAGCCCTGTACCGGCAGGGACGGATCATGGGCGGGGTCTACACCAGCAACGGGATGGAAGCGATCGCCGTGGGGTACGCCTCCGCCGTGGGTCGGAACGATATCATCGCTCCGTACCACCGGGATATGGGCGCGTTTCTGATTCGCGGGATTACGCCCGGTGAGGTGATCGCCCAGTATCTCGGGAAACGCACCGGCCCGACCAAGGGGAAGGACGGCAACGTCCATATGGGTGACCTCAAGCGCGGCGTCATCGGGTTTGTCAGCCACCTGGCCGACAACTTGCCGGTCGCCACCGGGGTAGCCCTGGCGTTCAAGATCCGTCGGGAGTCCCGGGTCGTGGTGACCAACACGGGCGACGGCGGAACCAGCCGCGGCGATTTTCATGAAGCGATGAACTTCGCCACGGTCCGCAAACTCCCCGTGGTGTTCTTCTGCAACAACAACCAGTACGCCTACTCGACTCCCCTCCACCTGCAGATGGCCATTCGAGACGTGGTGGACCGGGCCAAGGCCTATGGCATGCCGGGTGAGATCGTGGATGGCAACGATGTCGCGGCCGTGTACGTGGCCGCCCAGCGCGCCATCCGGCGGGCCCGGGCCGGGGACGGACCGACGTTCATTGAATGTAAGACGATGCGGATGCATGGCCACTCCGAACACGATTCGGCCAAGTACGTCCCCCGCGAGCTGCTGGAGGAGTGGAAAAAGAAGGATCCCATTCTCAAAGCGGAACAGCTGCTGACCCGGTCGGGCTATGCCGACGCCGGCGCCTTTCATGAAGTCGAGGAGCGCGTCAAAAAGGAGATCGAGGCCGGCGTGGAGTTTGCCGAGCAGAGTCCCGTGCCCGAGGGGCCCGAAACCTTGGAGGGCGTGTTTGCCAACGATGAGGAGGTGAAGCCATGACGACGGCCGCGCCTCCCCACGAAGTCACCTACCTCGAAGCGATTTCCGAAGCCCTGGACGAGGAGATGAGCCGCGACGGCTCCGTCTTCCTCATGGGCGAGGATATCGGACCATACGGCGGAGCCTTCAGGATTACGGAGGGCTTTCAAAAGAAGTACGGCGAGTGGCGGGTGTTGGACACCCCGCTCGCTGAGTCAGGGATCGTCGGAGCCGCCATCGGGGCGGCCATGATGGGGATGCGGCCGGTCGTGGAGATGCAATTTGCCGATTTCATCTCGTGCGCGTTCGATCAGATCACCGAAGTGGCTGCCAAGAACCATTACCGCTGGGGCGCGGCGGTGCCGATGGTGATTCGGGCTCCGTTCGGGGGCGGGGTGCATGGGGGGCCGTTCCATTCGGAGTGCCCGGAGGGCTGGTTTTTCCACTCGCCCGGGCTCAAGCTGGTTGCACCGTCGACCCCTTATGATGCGAAGGGTCTGCTGAAGGCTGCGATCCGGGACAACAACCCGGTCATCTATTTCGAACACAAATTCCTGTACCGTCGGGTGAAGGCTGTCTTGCCGACCGAGGACTACATCGTTCCGATCGGAAAGGCCGAGGTCAAACGCATCGGCAGGGACATCTCCGTCATCACCTATGGAGCCATGGTCCACCTCGCCCTGGAGGCGGCCGACCTGCTGGCCAAGGAAGGCATAGAGTTGGAGGTGGTGGATCTTCGGACGCTGATCCCGCTGGACAAGCAGACCATCTTTGACTCCGTGCGGAAGACCAGCAAGGCGGTCATGCTGCATGAGGATAACAAGACCGGGGGGATTGGAGCCGAGATCGCGGCGCTCGTGGCCGAAGAATGCTTCGACTGCCTCGACGGGCCCATCCTCCGGATTGCGGCTCCCGACACGCCGGTCCCGTTCAGTACCACGCTGGAGGAGTTCTTCCTTCCCAAGGTGAGTGACGTGGTCGCCGCGGCCCGGAAACTGGCCGCTTACTAACACAGGCTAGAGGTGATGGGCGATAGGCTATAGGTAAGATTGGACTTCCCATAGCCCATAGCCTAACGCCTATAGCCTGCGATCGGCGGAGGAGTTCGTGCCGACCGACATCATCATGCCGCAGCTCGGCGAGAGCATCGCCGAGGGCACCATCGTCAAGTGGCTCATTCCGCCCGGGGGGCGCGTCGAGAAGGATCACGCGCTGTTGGAGGTGGAGACCGACAAGGTGGCGCTGGAGATTCCCTCGCCTGCCGCCGGGTTCCTGACAGAGGTCCTGATTCAGGAAGGACAAACCGTGCCGGTCGGAACGGTTCTCGCGAGGCTGGATACGCAGCAGCCCGCCATTGGGGTCGTCAATCGAGTGGGCGGGGTCGTGGTCCGCCCGATGGGTCCTTCCGGGGAAGGCGGTGATCATTACTCCCCGGCCGTCCGGCAACTCGCCAAGGAACACGGGGTGGACCTCGCTCAGGTCGCCGGGACCGGCGCCGGCGGGCGCGTGACCAAGAAGGACGTCCTGGATTCCATCGCCAGGAGCGGACCCTCCAAGCAGGCGGCTCCGGCCATCCAGCCCTCGACAGAGGCCGCGCCGGCGACGGGCGACCACCTCGTGCCTCTCACCGCCATGCGGAAGACCATCGCCGAGCGGATGGTCAGGAGCAGGCAGATCTCGGCCCATGTCGTCACCTTTTTCGAGGTCGACTTTTCCGGAGTCGCCAAGGTTCGCGAGGGGCGTGGGCTGACGTACCTCCCGTTCGTGATCAACGCCGTCACCCGCGCCATGAAGGACTTCCCCATTCTGAACTCATCCTGGGGCGAACAGGGAATCCTCCTCAAGCAGGAAATCCACATGGGGATCGCGGTGGCGCTGGAGGACGGCCTGCTGGTCCCGGTGGTCCGCCATGCCGATCGAAAGGGCGTGGTGCAGTTGGCGAAGGAAGCCGCCGACCTGGCGGAGCGCGCCCGGACCAAGCGGCTGAGCCCCGAGGAGGTTCAGGGCGGAACCTTTACGATCACCAACCACGGCGGGACCGGCAGCCTGTTCAGCACCCCCATCATCCACCAGCCCCAGATCGCCATTCTGGGAGTCGGGGCGGTCCAGAAGCGGGCCATCGTCCTGAACGACGCCATCGCCATCCGGCCGATGGGCTATCTGAGTCTCTCGTTCGACCACCGCGTGATTGACGGCGCCACGGCGGATCGGTTCATGTCCAAGGTGAAAGAACATTTGGAAACCAGCAAGTGGGACAACTATGTGTGAGCGGTTCGCGGCTTTCGGGGTTGCATGAAAATTGATGACATCAAGCGCATCGGGGTCGTCGGCGCCGGCCAGATGGGCTCCGGGATCGCCCAGGTGGCGGCCGCGAGCGGGTGGGAGGTGCTCCTCCTCGACGTCAGCGACGCCGTGCTCCAGGCCGCGATGAAGAAAATCCGAGAGGGGCTCGCGCGCGCGGTCGAAAAAGGCGCCCTCGGGCCGGACCAGACGATCCCCGCGCTGGCCCGTCTTCGGACGACCGGCCACCTCCAAGATCTGGCAGAGGTCCAGCTCGTCATCGAGGCGGCTTCGGAGCAATCCGCCCTGAAGCTGGATCTCTTCCGGCAGATGGGCTGTCTTTGCAAACCGGAGACGATCCTGGCCAGCAATACGTCTTCGATCTCGATCACGAAACTCGGGGCGGCCTCGGGGCGGCCTGATCGGGTGGTCGGGATCCATTTCATGAATCCGGCGCCGGTGATGAAGCTGGTCGAGGTGGTGCGGGGCGTGGAGACCTCTGAAGACACGATGGCCCTGGCGCTCGGCCTGGTCGCGCGAATGGGGAAGACTCCGGTTACGTGCAACGACACCCCGGGGTTCATCGTCAACCGGGTCCTGATCCCCATGATCAACGAAGCGGTCTATCTGCTGCAGGAAGGGCAGGCGGGACAGCACGGTGGTCTGACACCGGACGCCATCGATCTGGCGATGACCGCGGGCGCCAACCATCCGGTTGGGCCGCTGGCGCTGGCCGACCGGATCGGGCTCGATACCGTCCTCGCGATCTGCGAGGTCTTGCATCAGGATCTGGGCGATCCGAAGTTTCGCCCCTGCCCGCTCCTGCGCAAATACGTGGAGGCCGGCTGGCTGGGGCGAAAGACCGGCCGTGGATTCTATACGTACCGCGAGGCGTGAGGATGGACCAACGCAAGCCACGGTTTACCTCCCTGTCCGGCTTGGAGATCGCGCGCCTCTATGGAGCGGACGACCTCAAGGGCTGGGACGCTCATTCCGATCTCGGCGCTCCCGGTGAGTTCCCCTACACCCGCGGGGTCTACCCCACCATGTACCGCGGCAGGCTCTGGACGATGCGCCAGTTCGCCGGCTTTGGCTCGGCGGAGGACACCAATCGGCGGTTCAAGTATCTCCTCCAGCATGGGCAGACCGGGCTGAGCGTCGCCTTCGACATGCCGACGCTGATGGGGCTCGATTCCGACGATCCCCAGGCCCGCGGAGAGGTCGGTCACTGCGGCGTGGCGGTCGCGTCGCTGGCCGATATGGAGCGTCTGTTCGAAGGCATCCCGCTGGACCAGGTCACCACCTCGATGACCATCAACGGTCCCGCCGCGATCCTCTTCGCGATGTACCTGGCGGTCGCAGAACGGCGTGGAATTCCGGTCGCGCGCCTCGGCGGCACACTCCAGAACGATATCCTGAAAGAATATATTGCGCAGAAGGAGTGGCTGTTTCCGCCTGAGCCTCATCTCCGACTGATCATCGATACCGTGGCCTACTGCTCACGCTCCATGCCGAAATGGCACCCGATCAGCATCAGCGGCTACCACATCCGCGAAGCCGGCTCCACCGCGGTGCAGGAATTGGCGTTCACCCTCTACGATGGGCTGACCTATGTGGAGGCCGCGATCAAGTCCGGGTTGAACGTGGACGCCTTCGCGCCTCGGCTCTCCTTCTTCTTCAACGTGCACAACGACCTGTTCGAGGAGATCGCGAAATTCCGGGCCGCCCGGCGGCTGTGGGCACGTGAAATGGAGCAACGGTACCATCCCAAAGACCCGCGGTCGCTTCAGCTCCGGTGCCACGCCCAGACCGCCGGTTGCTCGCTCACGGCGCAGCAACCCCTGAACAACGTGGTCCGCACGACTCTCCAGGCCCTCGCGGCCGTGTTGGGCGGAGCGCAGTCGCTGCACACCAATTCGATGGATGAGACGCTCGCGCTGCCGACCGAGGACTCGGTCAAGCTGGCCCTGCGGACCCAGCAGATCCTCGCCCATGAGAGCGAAGTCACCAATACCGTGGACCCGCTGGGCGGGGCCTACTACGTCGAGTCGCTGACGGACCGCTTGGAAGAAGGGGCGCGCGAGTACTTCCGGAGACTGGACCAGATGGGCGGGATGGTCCGGGCGATCGAGCAGGGATTCCCGCAGCGGGAGATCCTGGAGGCCTCGCTTCGGTACCAGGGCGAGGTGGAACGGAAAGAGCGGGTCATCGTGGGGGTCAACGAACACGTCGAGCCCCAGGCCCCCCCCATTCCGCTCCTGAAGATCGGTCCGGAAGTGGAACAGTCCCAGGCCAAGCGTCTGGCCGAGCTGCGGTCCCATCGCGATTCCTTCAGAATGGCCGGGACCCTACAGGCCCTGCAGGAGGCTGCGGCGGGAGATGAGAATCTGATGCCCTACTTGATCGACGCGGTAAAGGCCCAGGCCACGTTGGGCGAGATCTGCGCGGCGCTGAAAGAAGTGTTTGGCACGTATCGGGAGCCGATGGTGTTGTAGATGGCGGCAGGGCGACCGGGCGCCTCCCGTGCTCGCGCACCGCGCACACAAGATTTTATCTGAAAGGGAAGTGTGGGCGGTGCTCGGTGGACGCGCGCAGTCGGAGGC
>JBOHOM010000009.1:0-1864 GCA_050731075.1 Nitrospiraceae bacterium | reverse complement strand
CGATCCTCTGCTCTGCCTCTGTGCGAGTCATGGTTTTGTCAGTTATGTCGGTTTAGTCAGTTCAACTGACCTGCAGACTGAACGGACCAAACCGACTCAACGTCTCACTCGCGGATGAACCGGGCGGCGTAGCTTCTGATCTCGTGGCCGTTCAGGACGTGAAAACGGCGGAGCCGGTCCACCGTCTGTCCGGAAAACCGGCTGAGCGGGCTTCTCTCACATCCAACCCCCGCAAATCATTGACGTTCGATTAACCCAAGAACCGTAACATAGCGCCGGTTGAGGGTCAAACGGCGACCTATCTCGCTTCGTGGCGCCAACCGTCCCGCCCAGGAGTGTTTCGCTTTGACTTTCGGCGGTACTGGCTCTATTCTTGTTGAACGCCGGCCACAGAGCGGAGGGCGGTCAGGACTCGGCTCGCAGCGCGGCACAAGGAACGAACGATGAGGAGAGGACGGGGGACACTATGAGAATCAGCAACGACTTCCATCTGTTGGCAGTCTGTCTGGGCGGGCTCGTGTTGACAGGCTGTGTGATGAGCGAGAAGTACGACGCGGAAAAGGCGCGGTCATTGAATTTTCAGCGCCTGTTGGCGCAGGAGGAAAAGCGGACGGGCGAACTGGATGGCGAGCTCAAGCGCGTGACGCGCGAAGCCTCGGAGCATGAGGGGCGCAACCGGGAACTAGAGGCACAACTCAAGGCCGTACGGGAGCAATTGGCCGGAATCCAGGAAGAGACGGATGCCTTGAGAGAGGCGGCAGCCTTAATGGAAAAGTCCAGGGACGATGTCCGCCGGTCTCGCCCGTCTGCCTTGCGACCAAGGCGGGTTGAGAGAGCACCGGTGGCGCCGGAAGCGGGTCAGCCTGCCCCCCCGCTTGAGGCCCAGAGGGACGAGACCCTCATGGGCGAGAAAGGTGAGATCGGGTCGCCGCTGTACCACGAGGTAAGACCGGGCGAAACGTTATTCCGTCTCTCTCGGCAGCATAGGGTCGACGTGCAGCAGATCAAGAAATGGAATAGCCTCACGGATGACCTGATCGAGGTGGGGCAGAAGTTAATCGTGGGCTATCAATGAGCGGACACCGATGCGCCACCCTTCCTATTCGATAAGCTTCGAGGAGTTCCGCTCGCTCGCCGCTCGCGGGAACTTAATCCCCCTCTACCGGGAGATCCTGGCCGACTTCGAAACGCCGGTGTCGGCCTTCACCAAGATCAACCACGGCCCATCCGCCTACCTGCTGGAAAGCGTCGAAGGGGGAGAAAACTGGGCTCGCTATTCGTTCCTTGGCAGTGGCTCTCCGATTGTCGTCCAGGAGGAGCGCGGGAAGCTCGTCGTCACGAGAGGCTCGGGCGTCCGGCGCGTGCCGATCGGAGGCAAGTCGGGCGCCAATCCGCTGAAGCGGATTCGAGACCTCATGGCGGCCTACCGTCCGGTGACCGTTCCGGACCTCCCGCGCTTCGTCGGGGGGGCGGTCGGCTATCTCGGCTACGACGTGGTCCGCTCTTTCGAAGACATTCCCGCGCGCCGCAAAGACGAACTGGGTCTCCCTGAGCTGGCCTTCCTGCTCACAGACACGTTGCTGATTTTTGATAATGTGTCTCAGAAGATCAAGGTCGTGGCGAACGGCCACGTGCTGTCCGGCCGGGAATCCGAAATCAGACGGGCCTACGCGGATGCCACCGCTCGCATCGAACGCATGATCGCGCGGCTCAAACGGCCGCTGCATCGAACTCCCCCGAAACAGCGTCGCAAGCCGTTGACCTTCTCGGCGAACATGAGCCGGGCGGACTTTGAAAAGATGGTCATGCGGACCAAGGAATACATCCGGGCGGGGGATGTCGTCCAGGCGGTGGTGTCCCAGCG
>JBOHOM010000008.1:0-10534 GCA_050731075.1 Nitrospiraceae bacterium | reverse complement strand
GGATCGGGGCGGTGGACGAGAAGGGCAATATCCTCTGGGGCGACCGCCTGATGGTGGTGTATTCGCGGGACATCCTGGCCAGCCGGCCGGGGAGTACGATCATCTCGGAGGTCAAGGCCTCGCAAGGTCTGTACGATGACATCCAGCAGCACGGGGGCCGCCCGATCATGTGGAAGACCGGCCATTCGCTGATCAAGGCCAAGATGAAGGCCGAAGCGGCCGTGCTGGCCGGGGAGATGTCCGGACACATGTTTTTTGCGGACCGGTATTTCGGCTATGACGATGCGATCTACGCCTCCTGCCGGCTGATCGAGATCCTGGCCAAGACCGGGAAGCCGCTCTCCTCGTTGATCGCGGATTTGCCGGCCACCTCGGTCACCCCCGAGATTCGGGTGGACTGCCCGGACACGCTCAAGTTTGACCTCGTCAAGCGCGTCCAGACGCGATTCGTGGAGCGCGCCAAGTCCCGCCCCGCGCGTCGCGATGCGGGCCCCGCGATTCGCGAGGTGGTCACGATCGACGGGGTCCGAGTAGTCTTCGATGACGGATGGGGCTTGATCAGGGCCTCGAACACCCAACCCGCGCTCGTGCTCAGGTTCGAGGCCTCTTCCCCTGAACGCCTGGCGGCGATCCGGACCTTGATCGAATCCGAGCTGGAAGAGTCGCGGCGCGCGTTCGCCCGCTGACCGGTGCCTCGCCGCATCCCACGCCTCCGTTGCGGTCGCCGGTCGCTGCTCGTGGTGCTTCTCGCCTCGCTCGTGTTCCCCGGAGCCCCTGCCCATCCGACGCCCGCTCACTCAGTTGAGGCCGCGGGGCCATTTGCCGCCGGCGAGCGGCTCACCTACGCGATCTCTTGGCTGAAAATCCGCGCCGGTTCCGCGGTGATGGAGGTGAAGGAGTCGCTTCCGATCCAAGGCCGTCCGAGTCTCACGCTGGTCACGACCGCCAAGTCCAGCCCGTTCGTCTCAGCGTTCTTCCCGGTGGAGAACAGGGTGGAATCCGCCATTGATGCGGGGACGCTCTCGCCGCACCGGATGGTCTTTCATAGACGGGAGGGGAAGAGGAAGAATGACTTCGACGTCACGTTTCATCACGTGGAAGGGACGGTCACCTCGATCAAGGACGGGGTGGCGACCACGCTGGGCATTCCGCCGGGGACCCAGGACGCGCTCTCCTGCCTCTATTATCTCCGCAGCCTGCCGTCGCTACCGCCTGGATCGTCGCTGGCGATGACGGTCCATCACGACAAGAAGAATTATCGTCTGGAGGTGCAGATTGAGGCGGTCGAGAAGGTGAAGGGCCCATGGGGCGAGGTGGAGGCGCTCAGAGTCCTGGCCATTATGCCGTTCCAGGGGATTTTCCTGAACGAGGGAAACATCCACGTGTGGTTGACGAACGATGCCCGACGCGTGCCGGTGATGATGAAAGCGAAGGTGATCATCGGTTCCATCGTGGCCAGGCTGGTTGACGGGGTCGGGATGCCGCCGGCGCGGTGAGCCCGAGCGCAGAGAGGATTGCTCGGGTTTTGGAAAACCGATATAATCAGGCATCCACAAATCCGGTTACCGAAACGCGTTGAAGAACGGACACACCATGGGACCGTCTCCGGTCACCTTGACCCGATTCATTCTCGAGAAGCAGGCGGCGCCTCCGGGTGCGGCCGGTGAGTTCTCCGCGCTGATGGCCCAGATCGGCCTGGTCGGCAAAATGATCGCCCAGGTGCTGCGCCGGGCCGGATTGGTCAACGTCCTGGGAGTCACCGGGGAGATCAATGTTCAGGGAGAGGCCGTCAAAAAACTGGACGAGCTCGCCAACGACACGTTCCTCAAGGTGTTCCAACATAGCGGGCTGGTCTGCGCGCTGGCCTCCGAGGAGTTGGAAAAGCCGGTCCACCTTCCCGAGAACTGGCCGCACGGTCGCTATGTCCTCTTGTTCGATCCGCTGGACGGGTCCTCGAATACCGACGTCAATATGCCCTTGGGCACCATTGTGTCCGTCCTCCGATACGAGGGAAGCGGGTTGCCTTCTGAACCGGAGTTATGCCGGAAGGGAACTCGGCAGGTGGCGGCCGCCTATCTGCTGTACGGGTCGAGCACGATGCTGGTCTTTACCGCCGGTCAGGGGGTTCATGGGTTCACCCTCGACCCCGGCGTGGGAGAGTACCTGCTCTCGCATGAGAATATCCGGATGCCGAGCGCCGGCAAGGTCTACAGCGCGAATGAGGGGAACTCTCGCAAATGGCCGTCCGGCACCCGTCAGTTCATGGAGTATCTCAAGGCGCCCGACAAGGCCACCGGGAGGCCGTACAGCGCCCGCTATACGGGCTGCCTGGTGGCGGACGTCCACCGGATTCTCCTCGGAGGAGGAATCTACCTGTATCCCGGCGAGACGGACAAACCGGAAGGGAAGCTGCGGCTGCTGTACGAGGCCAACCCGTTGGCGATGGTGGTCGAACAAGCAGGGGGACAAGCCAGCACCGGGACCAAGCGTATCCTAGAGGTCGAGCCGAAGGGCCTTCACCAGCGCGTCCCGCTGATCATCGGCAGCCGCGAAGAGGTGAGCCTGGCGGAGGATTTCATCCAAGGGCGGAGATGACGTTAGGACCGTTGAGTCCGTTAGGTCAGTTAGGTCCGTAACGGATCTAACGGACACAACAGACTCAACGGACACAACGGACTCAACAGACAACACGTTCTTTTGAGAGGCTCATAATGAACGATCGCATCCGAGAGATCCTGAGTTGGTACGGAAGCCGTCAAGTTTTTGCAGACAGTGATGGGGATTTATGCCGGCGAGATCCTGTAATATGAATAGCTGTTCGCGGTGAGCTCTTAGCTGGTAGCTTTTGGAAGAGGGTCACGTGAGCGAAATGAAGCCCCACAGCCCAAGAAGTCGCCGGGCGTCGTCGTTGTTGATGAGCACGCTTCTCGTGGGAATCGGGATGCTGATCGGGCTTGTCGTGGCCTCGGATCTGGGGTGGCTGCCGTTCGGGCACGCGGTTCCAGAGCCGACGATATCGAAAGAGGTCCCGGCCGCCGCGCCTGCCACTGCCCCTGTGTCCATCGGGGTAGACCGTAATTTTGTCTCGATTGCCAAAGCGGTCAAGCCAGCGGTGGTCAATGTGTTTACCACCCGCACCGGCAAGGGCGGTGAAGGCCTGCATGGGATGCCCTTCGAGGACCCCTTCTTCCGCAGGTTTTTCGGCGAGGAGTTCTTCCGCCGATTCGAGGCGCCGCGTGAGCGGAAAGAGCGGAGCCTCGGGTCGGGGGTGATCGTGGGATCAAATGGCCTGATCATCACCAACAACCACGTGGTCAGCAAGGCGGACGAAATCAAGGTGCTGCTCTCCGACAAACGCGAGTTCAAGGCCAAGCTGATCGGGACCGATGCCAAGACCGATCTCGCCGTGCTCAGGATCGACGCCGAAGGCCTGCACACGATCCCTTGGGCGGATTCGGACAAGCTGGAAGTCGGGGAATTTGTCCTGGCCGTCGGGACCCCGTTCGGCCTCAACCAGACGGTCACGCTGGGGATCGTCAGCGCCGTGGGGCGGGCCAGTATGGGGATCGCCGAGTATGAGGATTTCATCCAGACAGACGCGGCCATCAACCCCGGCAACTCGGGCGGTGCGTTGGTCAACGCGCGAGGGGAGCTGGTCGGGATCAACACGGCCATCTTCAGCCAGAGCGGGGGCAATATGGGGATCGGCTTCGCGGTTCCCAGCAATATGGCCCGCCCGATCCTGGATCAGCTCGTCCACGGCGGAAAGGTGGTCCGGGGATGGCTCGGCGTGTCGATCCAGGAGCTGTCACCCGATTTGGCGGCGCAGTTCGGCGTGCAAGAACCCAAGGGCGTCCTGGTCAGCGAGGTGTTGGATGACAGCCCGGCGAAGCGCGCGGGGTTCGAGCGAGGCGATGTGATCGTGGCATTTGACGGGAAACCGGTCGAGAACCCGACGCAGCTCCGCAATGCCGTGGCGCAGACGGTGATCGGGAGGAAAGCGACCGTCAAAGTCATGCGAGACAAGCGCCTTCGGAATCTGGAGGTCACGATCGCGGAGCAGCCGAAGACCGTCGCTCAGGCGGGGAGCGAGGAAGAGGGCGGCTCCGCGCGCCCGGCGGGCCTCCTGGCCGACATCGAGGTGCGGGAATTGAATAGTGACCTCGCCAGTCGCCTGGGACTCGGGGGGGGCGAGCGAGGAGTGGCCATCGTGCGGGTCCGGGGAGACAGCGTGGCCGAGGAGGCCGGTCTCAAGGAAGGCGATCTGATCCTGGAGGTCAACCGGATGCCTGTGCCCAGCCTGACGGTGTACGAGCGGGTGGTCTCCAAGCTCGGCAAGGACCTGCCGGTGATGCTGCTGATCAAACGCCAGGGGCGCACCAGCTTCATCACGTTGAAGCAATAATCCTCTTCGTTGGTTCGAACCTCGGTGTTATAATGCGAAGCCGAAAGGGGGTGTACGTATGGCACGACGGACTATATTCGTCCTCTTGTGCGCCTTCGCAGGAGCCGGCCTTTTCATACGCGGAGCAGAGCTCGACAGCCCGGTCTTGATCATGGGTCTGGCGATCGGAGCGATCACGGGGGGACTCATTCTGGTCGGGGAATATGCGCTTCAGAGGGCATCGTTCGGCGTCATCATCGGAGGAACGGTCGGCCTGGCGGTCGGGCTCATGTTGACCGGTCTTATCGAATGGGTCGGCAGCGTGATCTTTGACGTGGAGACGTTCCTGTTTCACATCTCCGGGCTGGTGTTTCTCCTGGGTCTGCCTTACCTCGGGCTGGTGTTGGGCGCAAGGTTCGGGAAAGAGCAGCTTCCAGCGACGGACAAGCACGCGGGGCATGCGGCGGAAGCCGGCAATACTAAAATTCTTGATACCAGCGTGATCATTGACGGGCGCGTGGCGGACCTGTGCGAGACCGGATTCCTGGAGGGAACGTTCCTGGTCCCGCAGTTTATCCTGCACGAGCTCCAGCACATTGCCGACTCGTCGGATACGCTCAAGCGCGCGCGGGGCCGCCGCGGGTTGGACATCCTCAACAAGATCCAGAAGATGGTCGATATCGACGTGCGTATCGTGGATGACGACTATCCACACGTGAAGGACGTGGACTCCAAGATCGTGGTCCTGGCCAAGAAGGTCGGCGCCAAGGTCATTACCAACGATCTGAATCTGAACAAGGTGGCGGAGCTCCAAGGCGTGCGCGTCCTGAACATCAACGAACTGTGCAACGCCCTCAGGCCCGTGGTGCTGCCGGGCGAGACGATCCGCGTGTTTGTCCTCAAAGAGGGCAAGGAGGCCGGGCAGGGCGTCGCGTACCTCGACGATGGGACGATGATCGTGGTTGACAACGCCAAGCGCTGCATCGGGAGAAATGTGGATGTCGTGGTCACCAGCGTGCTGCAGACGACTGCCGGGCGGATGATTTTCACGCGGCTCAAGGAAGAGGCCGAGAAGGAGGAGTTTCAAGTCGCGCGTGGCTAACTTGACCCTTGCCATCGTCCCTGCCGCCGGGCGGGGACATCGCATGGGGAGCAACATCCCGAAGCAGTTTCTGACGTTGGGGGGCCTGCCTGTCCTCGTTCATACCCTCCGTGTGCTGGAGGCCGCGGACTCCGTCGGCGAAGTTATCCTTGTCGTGCCCGAGGCCGAGCGCGAATTCTGTCTCCGCGAGATCGTCACCCACCACCGGTTGTCCAAGGTCAAGAAAATTGTGGCAGGGGGAGAGCGACGCCAGGATTCCGTGCGCCATGGGCTCGCTGCAATAGCCGGCGACCCGGATCTTGTGCTGGTGCACGACGCCGTAAGGCCGTTTCTCACACGGGAGATGATCGGGGGAGTGCTCGAGCAGGCGGCGAAGCACGAGGCCGCGGTGGTGGCGATTCCGATGCGGGACACGGTCAAGCAGGTCGGGACGGACAGGCTGATCGAGTGCACGGTGGACCGGCGCAGCTTGTGGCTGGCTCAGACTCCCCAGGCTTTCCGGCTTGCGCTCTTGCGGGAGGCTCACCGGAAGGCGGAACAGGAAGGCATCCAGGCGACCGACGACGCGCAACTGGTGGAGCGCCTGGGGCATCGTGTGGCGCTCGTGGAGGGCAGCGCGGAGAACATCAAGATCACGCGACCGGAAGATCTGGCGATCGGCGAGGCCATCCTGGCGGCGCGTAGCAGACGTTAATCGTTATTCGTGAACCGCGAAGATAAGCATCTCGTATTTGCGTTTAACGTTTAACGAATAACGAATAACGAAAGGATCGCGAGTGCGCATCGGGCTGGGCTATGACATTCATCCGTTAGGGAAAGGCAGGAAGCTCATCCTCGGGGGGATGGAGATCCCCCATACGCAAGGGTTGGTGGGCCATTCGGACGCTGATGCGTTGGTCCACGCGGTGTGTGACGCGCTGCTGGGGGCTTTGGGGGAGGGCGACCTCGGCAAGCGTTTCCCCAGCTCGGACCCGCGGTTCAAGAATATCTCAAGCCTCAGGTTGCTGGAGGACGTCGCCGGATTGCTGGGCAAGAAAGGATTTCGCCTCGTCAACCTGGACACGGTTATCGTCGCGCAGGCGCCTCGTCTGAGTCCCCACCTCGCCGGCATGCAGGCCCGGCTCGCGGAAGTCCTCAAGGTTGACCGGGACGTCGTGAACATCAAGGTCAAGAGCGGAGAGGGTCTGGATGCGATCGGGAAGGAAGAAGCGATCGCCGCCCAGGCAGTCTGTTTGATCGAGGAGATCGCTTAGGCCATGTTCAAGACCATACGGGACGACTTGGCGGTGGTCTTCGAGCGAGACCCCGCGGCGACCAATCGGTTGGAAGTGATTCTCACGTATGCGGGTTTCCACGCTCTGATTGCCTATCGTCTCGCGCATAGGCTCCATGTGTGGCGCGTTCCGTCCCTACCGCGTCTCATCTCACAAATCGCCCGCCTGTTCACGGGCGTCGAGATTCATCCTGCGGCGAAGATCGGTCGAAGCTTTTTTATTGACCATGGCATGGGCGTCGTGATCGGCGAGACAGCCGAGATCGGCGATTACGTGACCCTGTTTCAGGGCGTGACCCTAGGTGGAACTGGAAAAGAGCGCGGCAAGCGCCACCCGACCTTGGGGAATCACGTGGTGGTGGGGGCCGGTGCGAAGATTCTGGGCGGGATCAAGATCGGCGACAACGTCAAGATCGGCGCCAATTCCGTGGTGCTGAAGTCGGTGCCGGCCAACTCGACGGTCATCGGGGTTCCGGCGCGGGTCATCAAAATGGAAGGGGAGCGGATGCCCGAAGCCACGATGGACCACATCAATCTCCCCGACCCCATCGCCGACCGCTTCGAAGCCCTCGAACGCGAGATCATCGAGCTGCGCAAGAAGCTCGACAATCGTAGGAGCGAACCTTCTTCCTAGTCTGACGTGGTGCGGCAGGGCTCTCCGCTCCCGCACCTCCCGGAGCGACCCTTCCGGACTCTGCCGGGCGGAATCCTTCGGAAATTCCCTCGAAGACTCGGTCAGTTTCCGCTTTCCTTCTCGGCAGAGTCTCGGTGGGTCCCCCGCTCCTCCGGCGAAGTCCGCTCCGAGCCCTGCCGTACCCCGATCAGCCCCACATGCGAAGTAAGCTTGCGACACGCGCTTTAGAAAACGGTTTCCGGCAGGTCACTCTGGCTCATTCCAGCTCACGGCAAAACAAAGTGGACCGATATGCTCAGCGCACGGTTCCCGCCTTGATCACCAGGGTATCCGTAGTAACGGGCTTCGGGAGAAGTGAGAGCTGAAGGGCGTCACGAACAGTTACGAGATGACCAACGCTACCTGTACAATCAGAGCAAGCCGGTCAAGGTCAACCGGCTTGCCAACCACGTCCGCCGACCCCAGCTCCAACATCTGCTGCAGCAACCGTTGATCCTGACTGGCGGTCAGCGTGATGACTCCGCCCCGGTACCCCTGGGCGCGGAGCTGGCGAAACACCTCGACCCCGTTCATGCCCGGCATGTAGATATCCAGAATCACGAGGTGCGGAGGGTCTTGTTTCGCGAGAGCGAGTGCCGCCGGGCCCTCCTGGGCCGTGCGCACCCGGTAGCCCTGCTCGGTCAAGAACTTCGAGAGCATCGCGCGGATCACCGGCTCGTCATCCACCACCAGGATGGATTTCGCGGGTTGCCCCTCCGCCGAAGGCGGCCGTTCCAATTGCTGCTGCACCCGGCCGACGATCCCGCGCAGGTCTTGGACCGAGAGGCCTCCCTTCCGAAGGAAGTCGGTCGCCCCGAGGGCCCGGACCTCCTCCTCCAACGCGTCTGACGCTTTCCCGGTCAGGATGATGACGGAGGCCTGCGGGTCGATCTCGCGGATCCGCTGAAGCACCTGACTCCCGTCCAACTCCGGCATGACGAGATCAAGCACCGTGATCTGCGGACGATGCTGCTTGAACAGCGCCACCGCCTCCGCCCCCCCCGTAGCCGTGATCACCTCGTGGGCAGGGGTCAGAATCCGCCGCAGCAGGTCACAGATAAGCCACTCATCATCTGCCACCAGGATCTTGGCCATGCCGAGCCTGCCCCCTTGTTTCGTCAGTGTAGCCGATTCATTCGAGGGAAACAAAACTTTTCTTAGTAGGAGGCTTGCCGCGGCTGGCGTCAAATCAAAATGGTGGAATTTCGTCTACTTAGTACGTAGAGACACCCCTAGCAGAGGGTTCAAGGTGTACCTAATTTCTCGCGATCCCATCGCCGACTGCGTCGAAGCCCTCCAACGCGAGCTGAACGACCTCCGCAAGAAGCTCGAGAATCGTAGGAGCGAACCTTCTTCATAGTCCGACGTGGTGCGGCAGGGCTCTTCGCTCCCGCACCCCGATGAGCCCTGGACACAAATTAAGCTTGCGACACGCGGATTAGGAAACCATTCTCTGCGTCCTACGCAAGCACCTTCCACAGCTCTCGGCCACACTCTACGGTTCTCCTGAAACCCTGGGTTGACAGACTCCACCCACGGGCCCCATGATATACCCCCCGTCAGTAACGCGCCATGAACCGCGTGGAGCCCGGTGAGGTCCACAGGTCAACGACTAGCATTGGAATCAGGTTCTAAGTTCACACAAGAGGAGGGTACCATGGGCAGCATATTTATTCAGAAGAGATTACTTGTCTCCATATTGGCCATCACGGCGTTGTTGATGTTCCCGTTGAGCACGAGCCCGCTTCAGGCCGCAGAGACCAAGGGCAAAGTGAAGGTCCTCTACCATGTAGATGGAAAAGATCTGGAAGTAGCCAAGTACGCCCTGGCGCTCATCAACAAGCATATCGACGCGGAAGGTGGGCCGGACAAAATCGATGTAGAGCTGGTTGTGCATGGGCCGGCGCTGACTCTGTTTGAGCAGGACAAGATCGATCCGGAGCTTCAGAAAAGATTCGATCAGGCCCTTAAAAACGGAGTGCATGCAGAGATGTGTCAGATCTCCATGAAGTTATACAACACGCCCTTGGAGAAATTGGCGAAAGGGTTCGTTGCCACGTTGCATCCGGTCGCCGTGAAGCGGATTGCAGACCTACAAACGGCCGGTTACCTGTATATCAAGCCGTAGCGAAAGGTTATCCCGGACAACAGGCTGAACAAGCGTTAGGACACTACCCGAAAAATGGGCAGTGTCCTAAGCTTCAGCCCTGCCCCCCTTCATTCCTGCCTGTTCGGCCTATAAGAGACAGAAAAAACTGGTCGTGAGTCCGTTTCATCAGGGTTGAGGGGCTTCGATATCCCTGGGCTCGCGATCAAAGCCTCCCGACCCCATTTCAGTCCCTATCACTAGTCACTAGGGAGGTCGCCACGATGCGCATGCACAATCCGCCTCACCCCGGGGCCATCATCAAGACCCTATGCTTGGACCCACTCGGTGTGAGTGTCACGCAGGCAGCCCAGGCGTCGGGGGTCAGCCGCAAGACCCTTTCCGCCATTATGAATGGCCGTGCGGGGATCAGTCCCGAGATGGCCGTCCGCTTGTCCATTGCGTTTGACACTTCGGCTGAGAGCTGGCTCAATCAGCAAACCCAGTATGACCTGTGGCACGCCGAGCAGCGCCGCAAACAGCTTCGTGTGGCCAAACTCGCGGTGTAGCGAGGCCGCCTAACCCGGCGCTCCACCGCACCCGCCGAAAGCATGCCTCGCATTCGCTCGGCATTCGTCGGGCCGGTGAGCTTGGTCGTTCGGTCGCTCGCGAGCAGAAACCGGACTTATCCCCTTTTGGGCTCCCCCGGCCAGATTGCCCTTTGTCCTAATGAGGGAGAGGAATTAAGAAATCAAGCAAAGACAGGATGGAAAAGCCAGAAATCTTTTTGGGTTTTCCATCATCCTCGCAGTGTTGGAGCTTCAGCTTGCGCCCCGCTGTCTCCCCGAGATCAGCCATCGCCCGATTGAGATTCACCTCCAGTTGAATTTCCTTCCGCCCCCGGTCTTCTGGCGGATACTCGGCGAGCGTTTTGCCCGGGACCTTGACGGCGAGTTCTTCATCTGTCCAGATCAACCCCTGACAGTTCGTGATCTGTGTGGCATCCAGATGCACGC
>JBOHOM010000007.1:0-5049 GCA_050731075.1 Nitrospiraceae bacterium | reverse complement strand
GTGCTCGCCAGACGACGGCAGCAGGAAATCGGAGTCAGAGTACAGTTCGTTGACGCAGCAGGGGCGAGTGGTGGGCGGGGGATTTAAAGGGACATTCTATTTTTCCACGACACGCACTGGCCACGGCGGCCGATGCCAGCTCCCGCGTGGGTGGTGGTTAAGTCGAATGTCCACTTTTCGCGCCTCAACCTGATCGTCGAGAGGAAATCGCGCATGAACCAGATTCTCATCGGCAAGGGCGAGCAGCCTGTCCACTTGCTCGTCAAGTACGGCAATCGCCATGGACTGGTCGCCGGCGCCACTGGCACCGGGAAGACCGTTTCGCTGCTGGTGCTGGCGGAAGGCTTCTCGCGCCTGGGCGTCCCGGTCTTCATGGCTGACGTGAAAGGTGATGTCTCCGGCTTGGCGCTGGCTGGTGTCCGCAACGACACGATCCAACGGCGGGTCTCCGAGATCGGCATCGAAGGCTACACGCCCGAGGCCAGTCCGGTGGTCTTCTGGGATCTGCACGGCAAGACAGGCCATCCAGTCCGCACCACCGTCAGCGAGATCGGCCCGAGCCTGCTGGGTCGGATCCTCGAGCTCAACGACACCCAGGCCGGGATGCTGGAGATCGTCTTCAAGCTGGCGGACGACCGGGGTCTGCTGCTGCTCGATCTCGACGATCTGCGCGCCCTCCTCGCCTTCGTCGCGGACAACCGCAAGGAGATCTCGACGCAGTACGGTCTCGTCAGCACACAGTCGGTGGCCGCCGTCCAACGTGCTCTGTTGTCGCTGGAGCGTGAAGGGGCAGAAGATTTTTTCGGCGAGCCGGCGCTGGAGCTCGGCGACTTACTGCGCACCGACCTCAACGGTCGCGGCATCGTCAATATCCTCGCGGCCGACCAACTCATCCTGAAGCCACGGCTGTATTCGAGCTTCCTGCTTTGGCTGCTTTCGGAGCTGTTCGAGACCCTGCCCGAGGTGGGCGACCTCGACAGGCCGAAGCTCGTGTTTTTCTTCGATGAAGCCCATTTGCTGTTCGACGATGCGCCGCCCGCGCTGCGCCAGCGAGTGGAGCAGGTCGTGCGGATCATCCGCTCCAAGGGCGTGGGCGTGTACTTCTGCTCGCAGTTCCCGGACGACGTGCCGCCCGAGATCCTCGGCCAGCTCGGGAACCGCATCCAGCACGCTCTGCGCGCTTACACCCCGCGCGACAAGAAGGCGGTGCGCATCGCGGCGGAAACCTTCGTGGCCAACCCTAAACTCGACGTTGCCGAGGTCATCTCCCAACTCGGTGTCGGCGAGGCCCTGGTATCTACCCTCCAGGACAAAGGCGTGCCGATGCCGGTGGAGCGCACGGTGATTTGTCCGCCGCGCTGCCGGATGGGCGCCGTCACGCCGGAGGAGCGCGCGACGGTCCGAGCGCGTAGTCCGATAGGGACTCGGTACGACTCCCGGGTGAACCGCGAGTCGGCCTACGAAATCTTGAGCCAGCGGACCGGGACGGCGAACGCCTCCGTGGCGCGGGGACGCCGGACGGAACAACCGTCTGCGGGGGGCGGGAAGTTGGGCGACTTGCTGTGGGGCACCAAGCGCCGCCAGGGCATGGTGGAAACCATGGCCAAGCAGGCCGCGCGCACCGTTGGCGGTCAGATCGGCCGGCAGATCCTCCGCGGCGTCCTGGGCGGCATCCTCCGTGACTCGCGCGGTCGTTAGTGTTCAGGGCAGAAAAAGGGGATAAGTCCCATTCTTGACCACTGAAGGCGGCGAAGGCCGCGGCGCCTCTTGACCGGTATCGCACGGGATCAGGCCGACTTCACGTGGCGGATCATGGCATCGAGCACGGGATTGGTGTTCTCGGCCGAGATCACGATCGCAGGATACCGGCCAGCGAAGACGCGGAACACCTCGTCAGCGAAGCCCTGGCCCATCGATGTCACGTCCCGGAAGTCAAGCACGATCTCGCTGAACTTCTCCAGGTTCGCCAGGAGCCGCCTGGCCTCGGAGCGGGAGACATAGTCCCGCTGCAGCAGCTTCACCAGCACCTTGGTCTTCTGGAACTGGAAGTCGTATTCCTTGGGTGCGAATTCGCCGAAGACCTCCTCCAGTCGGCGCCGGGTGCTGCGCTGGATCGCGAAGCGCACGTCGGTGCCCCCCAGGAAGCGCGGCTTGGAGACGAATACATCATCCCTGGCACGGTTCCATTCGACTTGGATCCGGTGGGATCGCAGCACGAACCGATCCGCCACCTTCGACGTGAAGAAGAGGCCTTCTCCGGTGTGAGCCTCCCGCATGGTCGTGGTCCTGCCCTTCAGGAGCTCGACCAACGCCGTCTCCTCGTCCAGCAGGTGGAGCTTCGAGGCGATGGAGTGGAACGCCCCGATCCCTGGATCATGGACCTGGAAGGACACCGCTCCCGCTCCGAGGCTGAAGCGGATCGCGCACCGGTCGGACTCCGCGTGCTCGATCGCGTTGTTGAGCATCTCGGTGAAGGCGTAGCGGACGATGGCCTCCACGTTGGGCCGCAGCACGCGCCGCAGGTTGAGGCGCGCGGCCAGGTCGTCCCAGACGCGGCCT
Organism: Nitrospiraceae bacterium; assembly: GCA_050731075.1. Lineage (GTDB taxonomy): Bacteria > Nitrospirota > Nitrospiria > Nitrospirales > Nitrospiraceae > 40CM-3-62-11. Next base: position 2,490 of record JBOHOM010000007.1, on the reverse strand, counting down.
TCGTCGAGGCCCCGCGTGAGCAGGGGGCGCGAGACGACCGCCGGCGCCGGCGCTCGGCTCGCCACGGTGTAGCGAGCGCCCCGGGTCGTGCCGGAGCGGACCACCTTCCCGGCCTCGACCAGGCTCCGGATGTGGACGCTCAAGGCCTGCCGACTGAGACCGAGGTGCGCCCGCAGGTCTCCCCCGGTCGCGGAGGCTCGCCGGGAGAGGTAGGCGAGAATCTTGCGCTTCGGATCCACCCTCCGGACCCTGCCAGATTGTCAATCAATTGTCAATGTTCATCGATCACGATCGTCAATTCGTGAGGGGTCCAACCAGCGATCGTCCACACATTGTCAAGCTGGGGTCCGGACCATTGTCAAGGACAGTCGTGCCAGGGTCAGGTTGGGGTGGCTCTGAAAATCCGGACTCCGAGTTCAGAGGTACCAGACCGTTGCTCAAACCCGGCCGGGGTGCAGTGTCATTGTGCGATCGGGGGCAGAGGGTCCAGACATGTGTGCTGGGTCATTCGCCTTTTTCGTTGACCGCTCCCGCCTCCTTTGATAGCCTGCGCGCAGACGATATTTTCTCGATCTAACACGCCTACAACTCTACTCTGCAAGGCATGAAGCGAGATTTGGCCCTATCCATGCTGCGGCTGGTGATTGAGACCTCCACGTCGTTGTTGCGGCTGGTGGTCGGGAAAGTAAAGCCGCACCTCCCCAAGCAAAGTACAGTCTTTGAGCTCGTCGGTTTTGCGGTCGTGGCCACCGGGTTTTTTTCCGGCCTGGCGCTTTTTACCTACGATCATTCCGACTCACTCAATGCCGCAGCTACCGGTGAACCCTACCACAATCTGGGCGGACCCGCGGGCGCCTGGCTGGCTGAGTCCCTGCTGAGCATGTTCGGCCTCGTCAGCTTGCCGATCGCCGTGATCCTGTGCTTCTGGGGCGCCTTGATGGCGCTGGGCTTCGTCCGTTGGCCCAAGACCAACCGTTTTGTCGGTGTTGCCCTCATCGTAGCGGTGTTTTGCGGACTCATTCATATTGAAAATCCCAGTCCGAAAGCCACGCATCTGTCCAATGGCCTTGGCGGCTTGATCGGCGCCACGCTCGGGAACAGCCTCCTCAACAGTGTCGGCTACGGGGGCGCCGTCATCGGCTTGATTTTCGCAGCCGTGGGCGGCCTGGTGGCGACGGGGAACTTGACGACCTCCAATACCGCGCAATTCGTCGAATACCTGGGGGTTCTGCTACGACGCCTCCTCAGTGATCCGACAGGCGCAAAAGGCAGGAGGCCGACGCTGACCACGCCCCAGACCCATGGGGAAACTAGCAAGCGTGCCGCGCACTCGAAAACGGTCGCGCAGGATGAAGACAGTGAGAGCAGCATCGCGGTTGACTTCACCTCCGAAGTCTCCACACATGGGAAACCTGACGTCGACATCTTTCAAACCGGCAAGGCTCACGTCTCAGACGATACCGACCTCAGCGCCCTGGTGAAGCAGCTCGAAACTCAACTCCATGATTTCAAGATTGAAGGCAAGATCACCAACGTGACGGTGGGCCCGGTCGTCACGACGCTGGAATATGAACCGACCGCAGGAACGAAAGCCGCAAAAATTGCGAGCATTGCGAATGACATTGCCCGCATGTTGCGGGCTCAAAGTGTGCGGGTCATCACGGCGGTGCCCGGCAAGACCACCGTCGCAATTGAAATCCCGAGCGAGCATCGTCGCGTGATTCGTTTGGGCGACGTGCTCAAGAGCGCCAAGTACCGTTCACCGGACATCGTCCTGCCGGTGGCCCTTGGAGTCGACACCCTTGGCGAACCCGCGGTTGAAGATCTGGTCCAAATGCCGCACCTTTTGATTGCCGGCACCACGGGGTCCGGCAAAAGCGTGTTTATCAATAATCTGATCGCCGGGCTCGTTTGCAAGAATACCGCCAAGGAGATGCGCTTCGTGTTTATCGACCCCAAGATGGTCGAATTGGCGGCGTACAAGAAATTGCCCCATCTGGCCTGCCCGGTGGTCAGCGATATCAAAACCGACGCCAAAACCTTGCTCAACCGCATGGTGGACGAGATGGAAAAGCGCTACGCCTCCATGCTCGCTGTCGAGACTCGAAATATTCAAGAGTTTAATGAGACCATCCGCACCAGCAGCCAGAGTGAGTTTGAAAAATTCACCGGCGCATGGCAGCCTCTCCCCTATGTGGTGTTTCTGATCGATGAATTCGCCGACATGGTCCTGACGCTCGGCAAGGAGGCCGAGGAATTGATCACGCGCCTGGCCCAAAAAGCCCGGGCCGCCGGGATTCACCTGGTCATCGCCACCCAACGCCCGTCCGTGGACGTGGTCACCGGCTTGATCAAGGCGAACTTCCCGACCCGCGTCGCGTTCCGCGTCCAGAGCGGCGCCGACTCACGCGTGATTCTCGATCAGAGCGGCGCCGAAACCTTGCTCGGCAAAGGGGATCTGCTCTACCAATCGGCCGGCTCGATTCAACG
>JBOHOM010000006.1:0-10126 GCA_050731075.1 Nitrospiraceae bacterium | reverse complement strand
CTTCTCGACCGTGTGCTCCAGCACCGGCAGGATGACCGCAAGATTCTCCCGGGCGCCTTTCGGACTTCCCGGCAGATTGACGATCAACGTGGTGCCCAGGATACCGGCTGTTCCGCGCGACAGCATCGCGGTCCGCACCTTCTTCAGACTTTCCTGACGCATCGCTTCTCCGATCCCGGGGACTTCCTTCTCGATGACGTCGCGGGTGGCCTCCGGCGCCCAGTCGGTGGGTCGCACGCCGGTCCCCCCCATGGTCAGGATCACGTCCGGGTTGTCGGTCCCACACAGGCTGAGCAGCCGGTCGCGGATCGCTTTCCGATCATCGGGAACCGGGGCATAGGCGACCACCGTGCCGGGCAGCTCGCTGACCATCCGCTCCACCGCGTCCCGTCCCTTGTCAGGCTCTTCTCCCGACTCGATTTTGCTGCTGATCACCAGGATCGCGACTCTTAACATGGCAAGGTCTAGGTTGAGGTTAAGGTTCAGACCGACCTGAAGAAAGAGCTCGGTTCAGCCTCTGCCTGCCTCAACCTCAACCTAATCCTCAACCTGCTTTATTCAGCGCTTGTGGCCGGCATGGGGGACGCCCACATACTCGCTTTCGGCCGTCATGGCCGGCTCCGCCGGTCTCGGCGTCAGCCCGCCGTTACCGCCGGCAGGCGCCGCGGCTGCCGCTGTGTCCGGCGTCAGCCCGACCTCCCTGCCTCGTTTCCCGAAGACCCCTGCGCTGAGGATGCCGACCTCGTAGAACACATACATCGGCAGGGCCATCAAGCACTGATTAAACGGGTCCGGCGTCGGGGTCAGAATCGCCGCGAACACGAACGCGCCCAGGAACGCCCATTTCCGGTACCGCTTCAGGACCGGGGCGTCCACCCACCCCAGCTTGGCCATCAGCGTGAGGGCGAGCGGCACCTCGAAGATCACGCCGAACACCAGCAGGAACCACAGCGCGAAACCCACGTATTGCGCGATGGAGAGCTGGGGGATGAAGCCGGCGTTGACCCCGTACGAGATCAGGAAATTCAGGGCGAACGGCAACACGAAGAAGAACGAAAACAGAATCCCCGCGTAGAACGCCACACTGCCGACCAGGACAAACGGGCCGACGAAGCGCCGTTCCTGGACATGCAGGCCCGGCACCACGAACTGCCACAGCTCCCACATCGCGTACGGGGTGGCGAGCACGAGCGCGAACAGGCCGGCCACCTTGACGTTCTGCCAGAGCGCTTCGGCCGGAGCCAGAAAGACGAACGGGATCAGCGGGAGATCGGTGGGAACCCATGCGAGCTTCCCGGGGATGAACATGTTCTGAAGCGGAATGCGCAGCCATTGCACCAACGTATCGGCATAGAAGAAAGTCCCGACGAACACGACGCCGATGATGATGACCGCTCGGGTCAGCCGGACCTGGAGCTCGATTAAATGCTCCATGACCGGCATCTTTTTGTCTTCCAGCGGCGCGAAGACCGAGTCCTGCAGCCACCTCCGGAACTTCGATCCGTCAGCCATCAGCGCCCCGCTGGTGCAGCAGGCTCAGGCTGAGCTCGAGGTTCAGCGGGAGGACCAGCCTCCCCATCGAACTCGTCGTTTACCGACCTCCTCAGCCTTGACCTTAACCTCAACCTCTCTTACTTCGGGTTCACCGCCACGAACAGGTTGTTGCCCTGACGACTCAGCAGCAACACCACCATTTCTTCCTTCTTAATCTTGGCCGACGCCTTTTGATAGTCCTCCAGGCTCTTGATGACTTCTCTGTTGACTTCCTGGATGACATCTCCCCGCTGGAGGCCGGCCGCTTCCGCGGGACTGCCGGCTTCGACGTGGTTGATGACGACGCCGGTGGTCTTGCTGGGCAGGTTGAGCTGGCCCATCGTCGCCGTATCCAGCGCTTGCACGCGCAGGGACGCCAGCACGTTGTCCGGCGGCTTCGCGCCCTCCGGAGCCGGCACGGCCGCAGGCGGCTCACGGCGAGCCAGCATCTCATCCGGCGGCCGCTCGCCGATCTTGACGCCGACGACCTGCTCTTTGCCGTCCCGCAGCACCTTCACCTTGGCGCTGCGGCCGACCAGCGTACGCGCGACCATATTCCGAAGCTGGCTGACGTTCTGGATCTCTTTGTCATCGAACCCGACGATCACATCGCCCCGCTTGAGGCCCGCCTTCGCCGACGGGCCCTCTTCGTTGACATCGCTGATCAGCACGCCGGTCTTGCGCTGCTCCGGGAGCTTGAACGACTTGGCCAGCGCCGGCGTAATCTCCTGGATCGCGATCCCCATCCACCCTCGCACCACCTTGCCCGTCTTCACCAGGCTGTCCACGATGTCCAGCGCGATGCTGCTGGGAATCGCGAACCCGATGCCTTCCGACCCCCCGGTTCTGGAGAAGATGGCGGTGTTGATGCCGATCAATTCGCCGTTCAGGTTCACCAGCGCCCCGCCCGAGTTGCCCGGGTTGATCGCGGCGTCGGTCTGGATGAAGTCCTCATAGTCCGCGATCCCCACATTCCCGCGGCCCAGCGCGCTGATAATCCCGAGCGTGACGGTCGAGCTCAAGCCGAATGGACTGCCGACCGCCAGCACCACATCGCCCACCTGCAGCTTGTCATAATCGGCCCATTTGAGCGAGGGCAGATTCTCCGCCTCGATCTTGACGACCGCAAGGTCCGACTTCGGGTCAGCCCCCACCACCTTCGCCGGAAACTCGCGCTTATCGCTCAGCGTGACGGTGATCTGGGTGGCGTTTTCGACCACGTGGTTGTTGGTCACGATGTAGCCGTTGGAATCCAGAATGACACCGGACCCCGCGCTCTGATCCGGACGGCCAGGAGGCCCTGGCAAGGGGGGCGGCTCCATCCCGGGAGGCTCTTCGCCGGGCGGCCCTTCCGGAGGCCCTCCGAACGGGCCTGGCGGAAGCGGGGGTCGCCGGGGCCCTCCCGGCCTGCGGGCACTTTCGCCCCCGGTCACGGCGATATTGACGACCGCCGGGGTCACTTTCTTGACGATGTCCGCAAACCCCTGAGCCAGTTGTGCCGGCATTGCGGCCTCAACGACGGACGACATGGACCAGCCGGAAAGACCGACCGGGACCGCGACTCCGACCGCCGTCACGGAGAGCCACACCGCTCCCCATCTGCACAGGTGACGTCTCAACGATCCATGGCTGCTCATCAGCATACGTATGACCTCAATTCCTCGTTAGGTTCATCGGCTCCGTCATTATCCATGTAGCGCCACTCGCTCCTCATTCTGCAAGGCCTAGAACGGCTCATTCTACACCAACCACTCTCCCGCCTTCAAAGACAAAAAACCTCCCTGCCGGCTCCGAAGTCGCTGGTCCACCAGGGAGAAGATCTTACAAGTTCTGCCGCATTCGGGGGACGACCGGGGGGGATCGCAGAGTTATCCACTCGCGGCGGTCAGTTCGGCCCGGCGCTTCTGGATCCAGGCGTCCTGCAGGTGCATCAACAGGCGTTTTGCCGCTTCATTCATCGCGATGACTCGCAGCGTGTTGGGCGCGCCCGCGTAGGTCTTCGGCCACCAGCGCCAGTTCGGATCCTGCGGACGCCGCCAAATGACCGGGTACCACTGGTTAATGCCGGGCGCCGTGGGACGATCCAGCGTAGCCCAGCCTCTCCCCTCTGCACGGAGCAAGGACCGTCCGCTCTTCACATCCACCAAGGCGACTTCCATGAGCGACCAGTTGTCGCGCCGCAAGCCGGGCTGGCTGTGAGACACCCACCCCAGGAAAAGGGTCATAGGGTATTCCTGCTCCGTGCTGGACGCCACCACAGCCGCCACGTAGTCCAATCCATGCTTCTTCCCGAGCTCGCTGAACTGAGAGATATCGCCCCCGGGACGGATGCCCTCGGCAGGGATGATTCGCTCGATTTTGAGAGATGGAAGATACTCGTTGATCTGCTGCTGCAGCGACTCGGCCAGCCGGGTCAGCGCCTCGTCGGGCAGGGCGGGCGCGGCATCAGGCGCCGTGGTGTCCGAGACCAGGACAAGACCGGCCCGAATCTGACTTTGCGGCAACGGTGAGGCTGAAAGCGGCTCGTTCACCGCCTGTGGCCCCACGTATTCGACCATACGGCTCGGCGGAATCATGGAGGCGCAGGCAGACAGGTAGGCCGCTCCCACGATGAGACCTACGGGCTTCCCGACGAGTCCCAACAGACGCATGGCGCCCCCCCTTGTTCAGCTAATCGCCAGCAGCGAGCAGCCAATAGCTCCGGGCTCTGAGCTACCCGCTATTCGCTACCCGCTCTCTAATACGTTCGCGCGAACGAGGCCGATCTGTCAAGCCTACCCCCTGCCTTGCAATCTGCGCCGGTCTCAGATAGGCTGGCGCCCTCCTACAACCCAGGGAGCCCCGGTGACGACTCTCTACGAGAGCGAAACCATTCAACTTTCCGTCATTATCCCCGCCTACAACGAGCGCGCGCGGATCCTTCCCTATCTGACCGAGATCACTGCCTCCCTAGGGAAACGGTGTCAGCCCTACGAGATCCTGGTCGTGGACGATGGAAGTCATGACGGAACCGCCGCACTGGTCGAGCAGTTCGGAACGAAGGAACCGGCGGTCCGACTACTTCGGCTGGCTCGGAACACCGGCAAGGGGTGCGCCGTCCGCACGGGCATGGAGGCGGCAAGGGGAGAATTCCAGCTCATGGCGGACGCGGATGGGGCGACGCCTATTCAGGAACTGGAGCGCTTGGAAGCCGCCATCGGCGACGGCGCGGACATCGCGATCGGCTCCCGCTTCCTGGCATCGCGAGATAACCGGTACACCGTCGAAGCCCGGTGGCATCGAAGCGTGCTCGGGAATATCTTTAATTGGATCGTGCAGTGGCTGGGGATCCCTGGGATTAGCGACACGCAATGCGGCTTCAAGCTGTTTCGGAAGACCGTCGCCCGGGATCTCTTTGGGGCGGCGCTCGTCACCGGCTACGGGTTCGATCTGGAACTCCTCTACGTGGCCCAACGCCGCGGGTACCGTATTGCCGAGGTGCCGGTCAACTGGGCGGACCAGCCCGGCTCGAAGGTCCGGGTGCTGCGGGACGGGCTGCGCATGTTGCTGGATCTTTTCGCGGTCAGGCGCAACTACGCAAACGGCAGGTATGAGCCGGCGTCAAACGTGGCGGTGACTCATGTTCCCCGCTTGACGTAGAGACTGACCTTGGCGTCCGCATAGACCTCTTGCCACTCATCCAGGCTTGTTAAGACGTGGGCAAGAGGACTCCCGCGTCCCACCATCGCCCAATCCACGCCGTACTTCCGGAGCACCCCGATGGCCGGTGGGTCCCAGTTGGTCAAGGCGAGGTAATCGTAGTATATCCGCCGATTCCCGAGCCTCCATGCCGGCATACGGCCGTCAATGAAAATCTTCTCGCCCGGCAACCACCAGAGCAGAAATCCGCCCAGACCGTAATCGTTGTACAGTCGCGTGCCGAGTTTGTCCCGATGCTCATGAATCCACTGCACCGCTTCAATCGGATACTCGGTCCCTCGGAAGAATTCCGCAGGCGCTAACCCTGACTGCGCGACCCGCTCCAGGTGGCCTGGTCCCAAGATGCCGACACCCAGGCCCGCTGCCAGCGTGGCGGCCAACAGCCACCGCTTGGCATGCTGCCTGACAACCGGGACGCGCGCAGTCATCCGTGCCGTCAGCTCGGCCAGCAGCTCAGCCCACAGCGGGATGCTCGCCAGCAGAAAGAACGGGACATTGCGCCAGTATCGCAGAGAAAGGCCCAGGAACACCGCCAGGAGGGTCCATCGAACAGGCTCGATCCGGCGATAGAGAAGCAGGAGGGCGAGGCCCAGCGCGGCCAGGTACTCTACGTAGCTGACGCCGGCCCGGCTTTGGAGTGAGACCGGCTGCCACTCGTGCAGCGTCGCGATCATAAACCGGTCCGACAATGACATGACAATCTCGCCGTGAAGACGCCAGCCGTAGGGGTTGAGCAGCGTCACGAGGACGCACAGGCCGATTACCAGCGCGAGATGTCCGATCCGCGGCCAGGCCAGTGTCGGCTCATCGAGACGATCGGCCAGGGAGGGCCACCGGCTCACGGCCAGGCGCGTGGCGATCGTGACGAGCAAGACCAGGGTCAGCGCGAATAACCCCGCCGTGAAGCCGCCGTGCAGATTTGCCCAGAGGAGAAAGAGCGGCGGAAGCAGCCAGAGGTGCGCGATCTGCCTCGTGAGATACCGTTCGCATGCCCCGAGGACCGTGGCCAGGCCGAGGAGCGTGACCAGTTGGGTCCGCGCGCCAAGGAACGGCAGCGCGGTCCAGAGAGCGCCCGAGATGGCCAACAGTTTGTGCGTCCGGCCCGCCCGCCCCGGCCCAGCGGCCACCCAAAACGCGCCCGCCGTCACCGTCGCAAAGAACAGGATGACACCCAGCGGGCCCATGCCCGTATAGATGAGGCCGATCAAGGCATCCGTCAGCCAGGCATGCTCCACCCACGGCCAGTCGGGCATGGTGTGGGAATAGGGGTCGGTATCCGGCAGCCGCCACCCGTTCTTCAGCAGATCGAGTCCCGTGCGGAGGTGCCACCCGAAGTCCGGCTCCACGAGAGGCTGGAGGACGAGGTTCAGGAGGAAAAACAGGAGGAGCGCATCGAAGGCGGGGTATCGGACGTCATCCGTTATTCGTGAATCGGTATTCGCCAAAAAACCTGCTCCCCCACGTTTAACGATTCACGGCTGCCGGTCGTCCCACTAGCAGGTTTCCGAGCACCAGCCAATCAACCTGGCTCCGCAGGAAACATCGAACCGCTTCATCGGGATGGCAGACAATCGGTTCGTCCACGTTAAAGGAGGTGTTCAAGAGAACCGGGACACCGGTCTCCCGCTCGAATGATTCGATCAGTTGCCTGAACCTGGGGTTGGCATGCCGATCCACGGTCTGGATGCGCGACGTGCCGTCCACATGGACCACGGCCGGAATCACCCCTTTGGCCGACGGCAGCGCGGCGAAGGTGAACAGCATGAAGGGCGATGGAACAGGACCGTCGAAGTAGTCTCCCGCGCGCTCCTCCAGCACCGACGGCGCGAACGGTCTGAACGGCTCCCTCAATTTGACCTTGGCATTGATCAACTCCCGCATGTCCTCCCGCCTCGGATCGGCCAACAGGCTTCGATTCCCCAGCGCCCGCGGCCCCCACTCCATGCGCCCCTGAAACCAGAACACCAGCCGGCCATGCGCCAGCTCCGCCGCCATTCGGCCGCACAAGGCCTCGTCCGTCAGGGCGTCATAGGGAAGCCCGACACGGTCCAGGGAACGTCGGCACTCCTCCTCGGTGAACTGCGGCCCCAGGAACACGTCCCGCATGACCTCCCGGGTTGGCAGCCCGCCGCGCCGGTTCGTAAGCCAGAGCGCGGCGCCCAAGGCGGTGCCCGCGTCCCCCGCTGCCGGCTGGACAAAGACCTGCCGGTAATCAAGGTCGCGACGGATGCGGCTGTTGGCGACACAGTTGTACGCCACGCCCCCGGCCATGCAGAGATTCTGTTCCCCGGTCAGGCGGCGCAGATGGCGGGCCAGGTGGACGAGCGCTTCCTCCAAAACGAGCTGGGCGCTGGCGGCGATATCACGGTGGCGCTGTACGAGTTCATCGCCGGGCCGCCGATTCACGCCCAGCAGACGCAACAGCTCCGGCAGAAAGATGCCGACCCGTGCCAGATGGAAGTCCAGCAGCCGGGTGTTCAGGTGAAACGCGCCATCAGGCAGCAGCCCTAACACCTGCTTCCGCAACACCTCGGCGAACCTGGGCTCCCCGTGGGCCGCCAGGCCCATCACGATGTACTCGTCCTGGTCAGGGCGAAACCCGAGGTAGGCGGTGATCGCGGCGTAGAATTGCCCGAGCGAATGCGGCAGGGCGATCCGCTTGAGGACCCTGATGGCATTCCCTTCTCCCGCCGCCAGCATCGCTGTGTGGGCTTCCGAGGCTCCGTCTACGACCAGGATGGCCGCTCGTTCAAACGGGGAGACGAGGAAACAGCTCGCGGCATGACAGAGATGATGGTCGAGAAAGACCGGCCGGTACCGGCCCGCTCCGAACTGCTTCCGCAGCCGAGGGGCCAGGAGCGCGAGCTCCGTCCACTCGTGGGCCAGCCGCTCCAGACCTCGTCGTCCTTTTACTCGAAAGAGCGTCGGAGACCGGACCATGGCGCCGAGCGCCAGGGCGGCTCGGCGGCCAAGCACCCAATATTTCCAGGGCACCGCGATCCCGTCCACATCAGCCAGCCCGACCCCGGCTACGCCGAGACAATACCGGATGGCGTTCACCGGCAAGGCGGTTACATGCTTGATCCGGACAAACCGCTCCTCTTCGGCCGCGGCCAGGATGCGGCCGTCCCGGACGAGTGCCGCCGCCGCATCACGCATGTTCGAGAGGCCCAGGACCAGCATGGAGCGCTAGGATAAACGAGCCACCCGCGGCTGGCAAGCTCCTGCCGCGGGGCGCAGTTGCATTTCAGCGTCTATTTCGGTACCGTGGCGCCAGACTAACCTGGGCGGGACGTCATGAGACGCAACTCTGTGCAATGGAAATACCTGCAGCGCGGGGTCTTGCTCCTCTTCTTGCCGGCGCTCTCACTGGGGTGTGAGAAGGCCTCTGGGCTTTTCGGGAGGGCGACGCTCCCCGACTTCGGCCCCCCGATTCCCGTTTCGGTCAAGATGGAATTCGACCCGTCATTGTCCGATGCAGCGGCCCCGTACCTGGATTCCTGTAGCCACCCTCGGGAGGTCAGGATCGGACCCGTCCTCGAAGACACCTTGCTCCAGGCTGCCTACCAGACGTTCAAGACGGTCTCCTTCGCGGGCTCCGGCCCTGCGCAGACCAAGCCCGACGTGGAGGTGCGCATCACGCTGCTGAAGCCGCGCTTCAACATCAAGAACGATAATGTCTACGACCGTGAGCCGGCCCTGCTCGCACTCGACGCGGTCGCGACGTTCCGGGACTCGTCAGGAAAGGTCCTCCGTGAGCAACCGCTCCAGGTCTCACGACAAGAACGCCTGCTGGTCGAACCAACCCAGCAGCGGTGCGCCTACGCGAGCCTCGACAAATTCGTATCCGACACCGCCGTGGTCCTTGCTTCCAAGTTCATTCGAGAGGCTCGTGCTTTGCTGGCTCCCGAAACCGTGACGGCATCGGCCGGCGAGGCCCCGGCCCCCCAGGCCCCCCCGTCCGTGACCCCGGGGCCGACCCTCTCGTTCAAGGCCACCATCCTGGACGAGAACGGAAACCTGATCCTGGAAGGCGGCGAGCGTGTCAGGCTGCGGGTGGACGTGGTGAACACGGGGACCCACCCAGCTCAAGGCGTCTCGGTGACGCTGGCCGGGACGCCCGCGGTCGTTTCGCAGTTCCCCGCCACCACCCTGCCGGTCGGGGCCCTCCAGCCTGGAGAATCCCGGTCGGTCGAGTTCGCGGCCACGCTGTCCCAGTCGGTGCAAGCGCAGCGGGCCGAGCTTCTCGTCTCGATCGCGGAGGCTTCCGGCTCCGCTCCGGCGGCGCAGACGATCGTCGCCGCGATGCGGCCGGGGGGACAGGCTGCAGGCGGGGGCTTCGTGGCCGGACGTTACGACGATGTGGACCAGGTGCCCGCCGCATCGACAGAGTTCCAGCGGCCCCGGGTGTTCCTCATCGCGGTCGGGATCGGGGCCTATCGCGACGAGCGGAACCACACGCGCAAATACGCGGCACGGGATGCCGAACTGGTGGCCGCCCACTTTCAAACCCTGGGCGGCGTGCCGACCGCCAACGCGCTGGTCCTGCAAGACCGGAAAGCGTTGCGGCCCGGCATCGAGGAGGCGTTCCTCGATTGGCTCCCGCCGCGAGTGAAGAGCGAGTCCGTCGTGATCGTCTACTTCGCCGGACAGGCGGTGGTATCCCCATCGGGCGAGACCTATCTGGTCCCTTACGAGGGAAGCAGGAACTCCGTGTCAAGGCTCTATCCGCTCAACGACCTTCATGCGGCCCTAGCCAAGCTGCCTGCCCAACTGACCCTGCTGATCTTTGATGGCTCGGTGTCGCAGGTGGGCAGGGACGCCCGATCAAAGGCGAAGGCTCCTCAGTGGCATGCCGGTGGGGGGAGGGCTGGAGGAGGAGGAACGATTGTCC
>JBOHOM010000005.1:0-7313 GCA_050731075.1 Nitrospiraceae bacterium | reverse complement strand
ATCTACCCCAAATGGATACGCACGCCAAGTCCATCAGGCGCGGGCTTCTGGCAAGCAGTCTGCTCAGTGTCATACTGGGTGGCTGGCTCGTGGCCCAAGTGGTCCCACTCGATGCCGTCGGTTCCTGTGCCCGAGATCAGTTCGCGAAGACCATGGATACAGCGCCGGCTCAGGAGACCGCTCGAACACCCTGTTCTCACTTGTGGTCCCAAAATGTGACCCTTGATGTGCGTACCGCCGCAGTGTTTACGCTGGCCCACACCCTCTGGATCTCGCTGGCCTTGGTGCTCGCGTCGGCCTTGTTCGGGCTCGCCCAGCAGCGGGTGCGGGCGCCGCTCCTCAGCGAGGAGACTGACCAGGACGAGGCCGGCGCGACCCTGATGGGAGAGCCTCATGCAAACCCGGAGGATCCTTCTCTCACGTGGTCGGACAACGGGGGTCATGGCGGCCACGAGGACCGGGCGGCCATTCTTCCCCCTCAGGAAGTGACCGTGCTGCATGCGAGCTTGCCGGCGGACCCGGTGGTAGGCCGTCAGCTTCAGACAGTTCCGCCGGAGAGTCAGGTGGAGAAGCCTGAAGTGGACCCGGGTACCGAACTCCATGTCGTGCCGTTATCCCGCCCGTTTCCGGAACCGTCCCGGCTGAATGGGACCGGGCACTATACCGAGCACTGGGGACTTCAGGAGATGCCGTTTGAGAACACTCCGAACCCGAAATACTACTTCCCCTCGCCCAACCATGAGGAAGCCCTTCAACGATTACTCTATGGAATCGAAGCCAGAAAAGGGGCCGTGATCCTGACGGGGGAAATCGGCTGCGGCAAGACGCTCCTGAGCAGGACCCTGATGGACCATCTGTCTGTGGAAAAATATGATACCGCGCTGATCGCCGATCCGTCCTTTGAGGACGCTCAACTGTTCCGGGAAGTGTTGTACCAACTGGGGATTGATTCCGCCGGGGCCGAGCTGGACCTTCGCCATCGCCTGAACGACCGGTTGCTCGATAATCTGAAACGGGGAGTGGACACCGTGCTCATTATCGACGAGGCGCAGGTGATTCGAGACGATCACATGTTCGAAAAGCTCCGGTTGCTGCTCAATTTTCAGCTCAACGACCGATTTTTGCTGACGCTTGTGCTGCTGGGCCAGCCTGAGCTCAGAGCCCGCCTCCAGCGCTTAGATCAGTTCTATCAGCGGGTCGCGATTCGCTACCATCTTGGCCCGTTTTCGGAAGCCGAGGTGGCGGGCTACATTCGATTTCGCCTGGCGGTGGCGGGCTGCAAGCGGGAGATTTTCACACCCGACGCCTGTTCCCTGATCTACCGGGCGTGCGGGGGCATCCCGCGAAAAGTGAATACCTTGTGTGATCTCTCCTTGCTGCTCAGCTCGACGGAGAAGGCCACGGTGATTGACCGTAAGATCGTAGGCCGGGTCGCGGTCAAGGTCACCTATGGGATAGGCCAGGATCACCGGCTTGCCGAGCCGCTCTCCTCGTTGCGGCAACAGCGCGTCCCCCTTCCCACGTAACCCGGGTTAAACCCCGACCCGGTTCGCCACCGCCACGGGCACCTCCGACTTTCCGTCCCCCCCATCGGCGCCCATGTCCGGGTCTGACTTCCTTGGAAACCGTTCTTCCAGGATCAGGTACAACGTCGGGATCAGAAACAGGGTCAAGGCGGTCGAGACGCTGAGCCCTCCGATCACGGCCCGGGCCAGGGGGGCATTCGTCTCGCCGCCGGTTCCCAGGCCCAGCGCCATCGGCATCAGCCCGAACACAGTCGCCAACGACGTCATCAGGATCGGCCGCAGCCGCGTGCGGGCGGCCAGGACCACCGCGTCACGCAGGGGTCTGCCCCGGCGGCGCAGCACGTTCGTATAGTCCACCAGCAGCACCCCGTTCGACACCACGATCCCGAGCATCATGATGACGCCCATAAAGGACGTGGTGGACAGCGTGGTGTCGGTCAGCAAGAGCATCCAGATCACTCCCGGGAAGCCCATCGGGATGGCGAACATGATGATGAAGGGATCGATCAAGGACTTGAACTGGGCCGCCATGACCATGTAGACCAGCACCAAAGCCAGAACGCTCGCGAAGATCAAGCCCGCGAAGGTCTCGCGTTGCTGTTGGACCTGGCCGGCCAGCCGGATGTCGAACCCCGGGGGGAGATGAATCTCCGCAAACCGCGCTTCTAATTCCTCCCCGATGGAGCCCAGGTCGCGGCCGACCGGGTTGGCCGTGATGTGGACCACCCGCTGAAAGTACTTTCGATCGATTTTCACCGGTCCGGAATTGAACCGGATGGCCGCCACGTTCTTGAGCAGGACCGGCTCCCCCGATCGGCTCGTCAGGAGGATCTGCTCCAGATCGGTCACATCCTTCCGGTACTGTTCGGCCAGCCAGGCGCTGATGTAGTACTCGTTCCCGGTCTGCGGGTCGGTGTAGATGATCGGATCGGTCTGGCCGTTCCCGTTCAGCGAGAACAGCACGGCGTTGGCCACATCCGTCTCGCTGATGCCCAGCAGGGCGGCCTTCTCGCGGTCCACCGTGATGTCCAGTTGGGGATAGTTCTCCTCCCTGTTTGCCTCAATGTCGGCGAGGCCCTCGGTCTGGTGCATGATCGCTTCCACCTGGCGGATGACGTCGCGGGCTTTGTCGAACTCGTACCCGTAGATCTCCACGTCCACCGCCTTCTGGGACCCGAAACTGGTCACCCGCTTGACGATCCCGCCTGGGTCGAAGAACATCGCCACGCCGGGGAACAGTTTGAGGACCTTGGGGCGGACCTCGTTCATGATCTGGACCTGGCTGCGGCGACGCCGGTCCGGCGAGACCAGGTACACTTGCACGATGGAGGTGTGCGGGCCGGTGTTGGGGTTGAACAGCGAAGAGCGACCCTGGGCCAAGACCCCGGTGCTGGAGACGATGGTTTCCACCTCATCCGGCCGGATGGTCTCGCGGAGCACGCGCTCGACCTCCATGACTTGCTGCTCCGTCTTCTCCACCCGTTGTCCCACCGGCGCGCGGACAGCGATCCGAAACTGGCTCTCGTCCGTCACGGGAATGAATTCGGTGCCGATCGCCGGGACCAGCGCCAGCGATCCCACGAAGATCAGGAGGACCGACCCGATCAGGACCCTCCGGTGGGACAAGGCCCAGGAAAGCATCTGCTGATAGCGGTCATCGATCGCCTCATACCGACCCCGGCTCCAGTCCATGAACCGCGCCCACCAGTCGGGCATGGAGCGGTGGGCCTCGCGCTCCGGCTTGAGATACTTGAAGCAGAGCGCCGGGGTGACCGTGCGGGAGACGAAGAAGGAGGTGAACAGGGCGATGGCGATCGTGAGCGTGAGCGGAATCAGCAGCAGCTTGGCGATCCCCACCACGAAGAAGATCGGCAGGAACACCACCACGGTGGTCACGGTCGAGGCGAAGATCGGCATCGCCACCTCGCGCGCGGCTTCCAGCAGGGCTTCCCAGCGGTTCTGACCGGTGTTGAGGTGACGCTGGATGTTCTCCAGCTCGACGATCGAGTCGTCCACCAGCCGTCCCACCCCCAGCGCCAGGCCGCCCAACGTGAACACGTTCAGGGTCTGGCCGGTGAAATACAGGACGATGAACGTGACCAGAATCGAGAGCGGAATCGCCACTGAGATGATCAGCGTGCTGGTCAGGTTGCGCAGAAAGACCAGGATGATGGCCGCCGCGAGCACGGACCCTTCGAGGGCCTGGTCGATCAGGTTCTTGATCGCCAGGCGGATGTAGACGGACTGGTCGAAGGACACGCCGAGCTTCACGCCGGGGGGAATCCCGACCATCTTCGGCAGGGCCCGCCTCAGCGCGTCCACCACCTCCACCGTGTTCGCGATCGGTTGCTTGTTCACCCGCAGGTAGACCGACCGCTGGCCGTCCGCGCGGACGATGTTGGTTTGGATGTCGGACGAATCCGTCACGGTGCCCAGGTCACGGACACGGACCGGGTTGCCCTGCGCGTTGACCTTGACGATCACGTCGTTAATCGGCTCGACGGTGGTGAACTGGTTGTTGGTGAAGACGTTGTAATCGAGGTTCCCGGCCTTGATGTCGCCCGACGGGAGGATGAGGTTCGAGGCCTTGACCGCGCGCACCACGTCCAGGATCGACAGCCCGCGCGCATTGAGCAGGGCGGGGTCCAGATTGATGTTGATCTGGCGGACTTTGCCGCCTTCCACCGTGGCCGCCGCCACGTTGGCGATCTGCTCGATCTGGGGCGCGACGGTGTTGAAGGCGAGGTCGTAGAGCGCCCGCTCATCCAGGTTGCCGCCCGAGACCGGGACGTAGGCGACCGGGATGTTCGACACGTCGAACTTGACGACGAACGGCTGCATGATGGCGGGCGGGAGGCTGTTCAGAATCTGGGTGATGCGCTGCATCACTTCCATCTGACCCACGTTGATGTCGGCGCCCCAGTTGAACCAGACCTGAACCGCTCCGATGCCGTGCTTGGAGAAGGATTCAACGTGTTCCACGTTCGAGGCGGAGCTGACCGCCTTCTCGATCGGATAGATCACGCTTTTTTCAATGTCGAGGGGCGGGGCGCCTTTATAGATGACGCCGACGAACACGACCGGCACCTGGATGTTGGGGAAGAGGTCCACCGGAAGGCGATCCAGCGACGTGGCGCCGAGCACGACCATCGCCAGCGACAGCATCAGGATGCCGATCCGGTTTCTGAGGGCGAGAAGCGTCAGCCACATACGAACAGTGACGCGTGATGCGTGACGCGTGACAAGTTGAGAAAAAAGATCATGGCTTGGTCCCCAGTCTTACTCGTCACGCGTTACGCTGGAGGCTTTGCCTCCAGCGGATGCGCCTGCACCGGCGTGCCGTCGCTGACCAGATCCTTGCCCGAGACGATGACCTGCTCGGTGCCGGTCAGCCCTTTGGTGATTTCGATCCGGTTCTCCGTGCGGCTGCCGACCTCCACCGGCACCTGATAGGCCTTGCCGTCCCGAACGACGTACACATACTGGAGGTCCTCCAGGCGGGTCAGGGCATCGATCGGAATCTGGACGGCATTCGGGTGCGTGCCGACCATCACTTCAACGCGGGCGAACATGCCGCCTTTGAGCGTGTGGTCGGTGTTCGGGAGGTCCACCTCCACGGTCATGGTGCGGGTCGCTCGGTTGAGGGCCTGCACAACCCGCGTGACCTTCCCGATGAAGACACGGTTCGGGTAGGCCTCCGCCCGGACCTCGGCTTGTTGGCCGATCGCGACCAGCGGGATGTCCTTCTCGACCACCTCGATCAGGGTCCGCACGACCTCAATTTCGTGCAGCGTCAGGATGCCTCGCGACGTGGTGGAAGTGCTGGTGGTGGACCCGCTCACGTTGGCGCCGGGATCGAGGTTCCGCTCGGCAATGTAACCGGCGAACGGCGCGCGAATGTATGAATACGCCAAGTTGGTCTCCGCCTGCTGGAGCGCCACTTCCATCTGCTTCACTTGCGCCCGCTGCGACTCCAACTGCGCGACCGCGATATCGTAATTGACCTGCGCCGTGTCGAGATCCTGCTGGGACACAAACTGGTCTTTGATCAGCGCCTGCATCCGGTCCAGGGTCAGCTTCGCGTTGCGGATGTTCGCGTCCTGACGCATGACCTCCGCCTGGGCCGCCGCCAGGTTCGCTTTCGCCCGGTTCACCGCGTGCACGTAATCGGTGTGGTCGACCTCCACGAGTAACTGGTTCGCCTTGACGAGGTCCCCCTTGTCCACATGGATCTTGGCGATATAGCCGTCCACCCGTGAAAACAGATTGACCTGTTGGTTGGGTTGGATGTCGGCCGTGTACGAGAGGCGAACGTCCAGGTCCCCCCGGATCGGCAGGGTCGTGCCGACCGTGATGACGCGTCCCTGGCGCGCGTCGCCTTTCGCCCCGCTGGTTGAAAGACGGAAGACCACCAGGCCGAGCAGGGCCAGGAAGATGATCGCGCCAAGCGCGACGATCGGATGTTGAATCACGCGGTTCATGAGCGTGCGCGGCCTGTCTTTCCGGCGTCCGACGGCTTCATCCGGACCCCGTTGAGGAAGAGGGTCACGTACGTGGCCACCGTATCCTCCGGCGAACTATGCAACGGCACCCGGAAGATCTCATGGAGGAGCCGGTGGTGCGCGATCATCCCCATGAAGGCCCGCGCGGTCAGGAGGGGGTCCACGCGGCGGAAGGCGCCCTCGCGGATGCGCCGCGCGATATAGCCGGCCAGGTAATCGTAGAACACGCGGTGCTGGTTCTGGAAAAACATGTCCGACAGCTCATGCCCCTCCAGCGCGCTGAACAGGAGCAGGCGGAGGAGGGACGGGTCCGCTCCACGCCGGATGCGGTGGCTGGCCACCAGCGTGAACACCCGCGCATCGTCCCGCTTCCGGGCCGCCTCCTCGACGGCCGCCAGGAGCTCGGACAGCGGCGCCTTCTCGGCCAGGATCGCGGCATAGAGAGCGCGCTTCGTCGGAAAATACTTGAACACGAGCGCCTCGCTGATCCCGGCGGTCCTCGCGATCTCCCGCGTCGTGGTCCCGTTGAAGCCCTTCGCGGCGAACAGCGAGGCGGCGGCGACGATGATGCTCGCCTGGCGCTCCTGACCGGCAGACCGGAGCGATCTGGATGTCCGTGGTGTCTTCATCGCGGGCCTGGTGAGTAAGTAATCACTCACCACGTTATCACGAAAGGCTCCGCTCCGACAAGCCGGCGGCTGGTCATGGTGTGCCGCCGGCTGACGTATCACGTATAATGAGGTCCGCCTGCAGATCGTGATGGGCTACCCGCCCCCACACCAGAGATGTTGAATGAGACCTGCCCTGTGACCTACCCCATAGCTTTCATTGTGGGAATTCGCTAGACTTTTGCGGAGGCCGACATAACGAAAAGGTTCTTCAAGCCTTTTTAACGCGTTAGCATGCCCCTCACCGACTACCACGCCAAGTACTTCGCTCACGAACTCACCAAGCGCTGCGCCTCGGACAGCGTCGAGAAGCTTGCGAGCGTGCTCGCCGATGCGCAGGTCGACCTGAACCCACATCAGGTGGAAGCTGCGCTTTTTGCCTTCCGCAGTCCCTTCTCGAAGGGGGCGATCCTCGCCGACGAGGTGGGCCTCGGCAAGACGATTGAGGCTGGATTACTTATCGCCCAGAATTGGGCCGAGCGAAAGCGGCGCCTCCTGGTCATCCTTCCCGCCAACCTGCGCAAGCAGTGGAGCCAGGAGCTCGCCGACAAGTTTCATCTCCGGTCAGTGATCCTGGAAACCCGGAGCTTCAACGAGGCGATCCGCAGCGGGAACCT
>JBOHOM010000004.1:0-6856 GCA_050731075.1 Nitrospiraceae bacterium | reverse complement strand
GCTTCACCTTGGCCTCGATCGTGGCCAGATTCGTCTTGTCATCCTGGACCATCGCCGCCAGCTCCCGCTCGGCCACGAGCACTTCGGCCTCGGTCCGGATGCGCGTCCGGTCCCACTCCAGATGGATCGTTTTCAGCTTGGCAACTTGATCCTCCGTCAGGCCGATCTCCTTCTGGTGTGTCAGGAGATGGCGCAGAAAATGTCCGGCGCCACCCTGGTTGCCCATCATGGTATGGGTCCTGTCGCCGTATCCCTTCCCGTGCCCAGACCCTACGTCGGCCCGGGCTGTGAGCAGCATCAGCCCCACCATCACCGTCATCATCGCAACGGCTCCTGTCAGCAGCTTGATCTTCATGAAATCCTCCTCTGTTGAAACGGGCCCGCTTACACCTTCACCGTGAGGAACAACGAGGCTCCCCGTCGGTTGATCAGCAACAGGACCTGTTGGTCCTTCTTCAGACTCGACGTGATCTTCTCGTAATCCTTCACCGATTTCACCGGCTGTCTGTTTATCTCCCGGATCACATCGCCCGACGTCAGTCCAGCCTGGCTCGCCGCGCTGTCCGGCTCCACGTCCATGACGACCACTCCCTGGGTCTTTTTGGTGAAGCCCAGCTCACGGGCGGTCAGCCGGTCCAGCTCCTGCACCGCCACACCGGCCAGTGGGTGGTCGCTCGACCCCTGCTCGGCCATGGCGATCTTGGTGCTCTCCGGCAGCTCTCCGATCGTGACCGTCAGATCCATCTCGTGGCCATCACGGGCCACCTTGACGGTCGCCTTGGTCCCGATCGGCGTCCTGGTCACGCTGCGTTGCAAGACCACCGGATCTTCTACCGGCGAGCCCTGGTATCCAATGATGACGTCCCCTTGCTTGATTCCTGCGTGCTCGGCCGGGCTGTCCTCATTGACATCGCTCACGAGCGCTCCCTGTGTCTGCTTCAACCCGAACGACTTGGCGAGGTCCTGGGTGACCTCCTGGATTCCCACTCCCAGGTACCCGCGGACGACTTTGCCGGTTTTCACCAGGCTGTCATAAACGGGCCGGGCCATGCTGGCCGGCACAGCGAACCCGACGCCCTGGTAGCCGCCGGTCTGGGAGAAGATCGCGGTGTTGATCCCGACCAACTCGCCGCGCGCGTTCACTAACGCGCCGCCGGAGTTGCCCGGGTTGATCGCCGCGTCGGTCTGGATGAAGTCCTCGTACTGCGTGATCCCCATCCGACCGCGCCCAAGGGCGCTCACGATGCCCAGCGTCACGGTGGAATTGAGCCCGAAGGGGTTCCCCACCGCGAGCACGTACTCGCCGACCTGGAGCTTGGAGGAATCGCCCCACGCGACAGAAGGCAAATCCCTGGCTTCGACTTTGATCAGAGCCAGGTCGGTCTTGGGATCGGTGCCGATGATCTTGCCTTTGAACTCCCGCTTGTCCGGGAGTGTGACGGTCAGCTCACGGGCTCCGTCAATCACATGGTTGTTCGTGATGATATAGCCATCAGGGGTCACGATCACGCCGGAGCCCATGCCGCCCCGCCGATGCTCCGGCTGGTCCTGTGGCATACGCGGGCCCCACGGAGATCCGAAGAACTCTTCCATGCGCTCTCGCATCCGATCGCGTTGACCGCGCGCCTCGTGCCCGCGGTCACCCACCGACGTAGTGATATTGACGACGGCCGGCGTGACCGTTTTCGCGACCTCGGCAAAACCAGAGGCGGGCAATTGAATAGCCGGCAAGGCAGGACTTGCCACGGTATGGGCTGTCGAACCCGAGGCGAGGGACGACGGAAGTGACGCCCCGGCCAGGGCCACAGCGCCGATGACGGCCAGGCTGAGGACGATCCCGAGTTTGTGATGCAGCAGTTGTCTCATAGTACCCTCCTTGTCTATCAGTTGTTCGTGTGAGGCTCGGCCAGCGCCGTGGCTGGATCGCACATGTACGGAGGGTAACGGCCCAAGATGAGGACAACATTAAGAAGAGATTAAAATTTTCTAAGGGGAGGCGGGCGAAATCGGCAGGACGACGGTAAATTGAGACCCTTCACCCTCTGTACTCTGGACCTCAATCCGCCCGTGATGGGCCTCGGCGATCCACTTGCAGATGGACAGCCCCAGCCCGGTTCCCTTCTTGGCATGAGCCCGGGCGGCGTCCGTGCGGTAGAAGCGGTCGAAGATCCGTGCCCGGGCTTCCGGCGGGATGCCGATCCCGTGATCCAGGACTGACAGGAGGGCGGTATTCCCCTCTGTCACGAGACTGATCTCGACTTTTCCGCCGGGCCGTGAATACTTGATGGCATTGTCCACTAGATTCAGCAGGAGTTCCCTGAGTCGTAACTCGTTGCCCCGCACCGTCGCTGGAGTCACTGTCCCAAGGGTCACCTGCACGTCCTGCTCTTGCCCGAGCAGGGTCGCCTGCCGGTGGATGTCCTCGACGAGCGTATCGAGTCGGACCGGAATGGATTCCAGCTTGACCTCGCCCAGGTCGGCTCGTGAGAGGAAGAGGAGTTCGTCCACAATCCTGGCCATCCGATCGACCTCCTCGAGGCTGCTTTCAAGGACGCGCCGATAGTCCTCAGCCGCGCGCGGACGGCGAAGCGCCAGCTCGGTCTCCCCCTTCATGACCGTCAGCGGCGTCCGGAGCTCGTGCGACGCGTCGGTCGTGAACTGCCGGATCTGGTGGAACGACGCCTCGAGGCGGGCGATCATCTCGTTGAAGGTGCCCGCGAGCCGGCCGACCTCATCGGAAGAGGGGGGCACAGTCAGGCGCTGGGTCAGGTCTCCGGCAGCAATCCGCTGCGCGGCAAGGGTGATGGACTCAACGGGGCGAAGGGCTCTTCGCGCCAGGAACCACCCACCCGCCAAGGCTGCCACCAACGCCACCGGCACCGTTACCAGGAGGACAACCAGCAGGCGATGGAGGGTTTCCTCGACCGGGTGCAGTGAGGTCCCGACCCACACGATGCTCACGAGGCCCCCGCCCTGCATGACCGGGACCGATACGAGGCGCAGCGGCGGGTCCCCCGGGAACCGGACGGACTCGAACGTGGCCTTCCCCGCCAGCGCGGCCGCGAGCGCGGTGCGGCTGAGCGGGATGTCCCGGCTTCTGATATGGGGGGACTGGATCGTAATCTCCCCGGCTGGGCTGAAGATCTGAAAGAACTTGTCCAGGACCGCCAGTTCCGGAAACTTCGCCGAGAGGTCTTCGAACTGCAGGAACGGCCCGAACCGGCTGGACTCCAACGAGCGAATCGCCACGGCGGCGGCTTCCTCCAGCGAACGGTCCACCTGATCCTTCAACCCGCGATCCATCTCCGCATAGAGGACCACGGCAAAGGTCATGAGGATGACCGCCAACGCAGTTCCGTACCACAGCGTGAGCCGGACTCGGAGTGGCATGCCTCGGGTAGGTTGAGGCTGAGGCTGAGGTTGAGTAAACCGGTCTGGATCAGAATTCATGTCTCAACCTGAACCTTAGCCTTCTGCTTTCAGGACATAGCCGCTGCCCCGGACAGTATGGATCAGCCTGGGCTCGCGTCCTCGGTCAATCTTGTTGCGGAGGTAGTTGACGTACACATCAATGACGTTCGTGAAGGTGTCGAAATCCAGGTTCCAGACGTGTTCTGCGATCATGGGCCTGGTCAAGACACGGCCGGCATTGCGCATCATGTATTCAAGCAGCGCATATTCCTTGGCCGTCAGCTCGATGCGCCGGCCGCCTCGTGTGACTTCGCGGGTCGCCGGGTTCAGGACGAGGTCTCTAATCTGGATATGGCCTGTGGCCTCCCCGCCGCCCCGCCGCAGCAAGGCCCGCACTCGCGCCAGCAGCTCTTCGATCGCAAAGGGTTTCGTCAGGTAGTCATCGGCGCCCGCATCCAGGCCCTTGACCCGTTGATCGACTTGCGATCGGGCCGTGAGGATCAGCACGGGCGCCTGAATCTTTTCCTTCCGGAGTTCCTTCAGAATCTCCAGACCGAGCACTCCCGGCAGCATGAGATCCAGGATGATCAGGTCGTAGCTCCCGCTCAGCCCCATTTGGAGACCCTTCGACCCGTCGGCACACACGTCGACGGCATAACTCTCTTCCTCCAGCGCCCGCCGGATAAACGACGCCACCTTGACTTCGTCTTCGATAACTAAGATCCGCACGTCACACTATTTCGGCGGGAAGCGGGTGATCGTGACCGGCGCATACCGGAGCGAGGGGCCGTCCGGCGTGCGGTAGGTGAGCGTGTGTTTGAGCCAGTTCGCGTCGTCCCGCCTCGGAAACTCCGACCGGTAGTGCGAGCCGCGGCTCTCCTCGCGGGCCAGCGCACCGGCCACGATGGTCTCCGCCACCTCCAGGAGGCATTGTAACTCCAGCGCCTGGATCAAATCCGTGTTGAAGACCTTGCCTCGATCCTGGACAAACACGCGCGCGGCGCGCTCCGTGAGTTCGCGAACTTTCTCGAAAGCTTCCGTCATGGATTTCTGCGTCCGGAAGATGCCGAGATTGAACGCCATGGTCTTCCCGAGCTCGTCCCGGAGCTCCCAAGCACGTTCCGTCCCGTTGTTCGCCATCAGGCGCTTGACCCTCGCCTCTTCCGAGCGAAGCGCGGCCTCGGAGATCGCGCGCGGCGTCACCCCGCGCACATAGTCGGCCGCGCGCCCGCCGGCCCGCCGACCGAACACCACCGTTTCGAGCAGGGAGTTCCCTCCCAACCGGTTGGCCCCGTGCACGCTCACGCAGGCGCACTCGCCCGCCGCGTACAGGCCGGGCATTTCGGTCTCGCCCCACTGAGTCGTCCGCACGCCGCCCATCTGGTAGTGCGCGCCGGGGCGAACCGGGATCGGGGACTCGATGGGATCCACGCCGGCAAACTCGATGGCGAGCTCACGGATCTGGGGCAGGCGCTCCAGGATGCGCGCGCGGCCCAGGTGCCGGAGGTCCAGCAGCACGCAGCCGTCCACCCCGCGCCCCTCCGTGATTTCCTGCCCGATCGCCAGCGACACGGTGGAGCGGGTCGCCAATTCCATCTGCTCGGGCGCATAGGCCTTCATGAACCGGTCGCCGAGCGTGTTGAGCAGATAGCCTCCCTCGCCCCGCGCTCCCTCCGTGATCAGGATGCCGGTGTCCTTGAGCGTGGTGGGATGGAACTGGACAAATTCCATGTCTTCGAGCGGCGCGCCGGCCCGATAGGCCAGCG
The DNA here is from genome assembly GCA_050731075.1 of Nitrospiraceae bacterium. Taxonomy (GTDB): domain Bacteria; phylum Nitrospirota; class Nitrospiria; order Nitrospirales; family Nitrospiraceae; genus 40CM-3-62-11. The sequence continues at coordinate 1,679 of JBOHOM010000004.1, read as the reverse complement.
CCATCCCGTCCCCGGTGTTGATCACGGCGTTGGTGCTGGTGAGAAAGACGCGGCCGCTCCCGCCCGTGGCCAGGATGACCGCTTTCGCGCCGATCGCGTGGAGGCCCCCTTTCAGGAGATCCCAGGCGACCACGCCGCGGCAGACCCCGTCCTCCACGATCAGCGACGTCACATACCATTCTTCGTAGACGAAGGCCTGCCGCTTGAGCAGTTGCTCGTACATCGCATGGAGGATCGCGTGACCGGTGCGATCGGCCGCGTAGCAGGTGCGCGGGAAGCCGGCCCCGCCGAACGGACGCTGCGCGATGCGGCCCTGCTCATCCCGACTGAAGATGACGCCCATCCGCTCCAGATCCAGGATGTCGCCGTGCGCCTCCCGGCACATCGCCTCGATGGCATCCTGATCGCCCAGATACAGGCCCCCTTTTGTGGTGTCGAAGGCGTGGGCTTCCCAGGAGTCATTCTCGCCCAGCGCCGCGTTGATCCCTCCCTGCGCCGCGACGGAATGACTGCGAACCGGATGGACTTTCGAGAGGAGGGCCACGTCGAGATGGGAGGGCGCCGCCAGGGCGGCCCTCATGCCGGCCAGACCGGCGCCGACGATGAGGATATCGTGCACTCTCATGCCACCATGCGCTTACAGATGACCGCCCTGGTTCAGGCCGTCCGCCCTGGTCCTTGTTCAACCAGGCTTGCGGCGGGGCCCATCATGACCGAACTGGGGCCGGAGAGGCAAGAGGGCTGGACACGATGGCCTTCTCCATGCAAAATGGGAGGGACCTCGGTCGATAGTTCTAGTCTAGGTTGTATACCAATGGAAGGTGTCGCGCCGCGCGACCCCGCTTACGGCGTTCATCGCCACGGCCGGAAGGTATGTCTGGCGCGTCATTGCCGCCAGGTTTGAAGTGGGGCGAATATCGCGCCAAATATCAGGGAGACCCGCATGGACCCACAGCAGATCCTGAGCCCGTCCGACACCTTCGTGCACCGCCATATCGGCCCGACCGACGCCGACATCCAGGAAATGCTGGCGACCCTCGGCCTCCAATCGCTTGACGCGCTCCTTTCGGCCACCGTGCCGGACGACATCCGGTTGCGCGCGCCGCTGGCGCTCGGTCCGCATCGTGGTGAGTATGACGTGCTCGCCGAGCTCCGCTCCCTGCACGATCGGAACAAGATCTTTCGGTCGGTCCTCGGGATGGGCTACCACGATTGCCCCACCCCGCCCGTCATCCAACGCAATATCCTGGAAAATCCCGGTTGGTACACGCAGTACACGCCATATCAGCCCGAGATTGCGCAGGGACGGCTGGAGGCCCTGCTGAATTTCCAGACCCTGGTCGCAGACCTGACCGGCCTGCCGCTGGCCAACGCCTCGTTGCTGGATGAGGCGACGGCCGCGGCCGAAGCGATGGCCATGTGCCGCAGCATCGCGCACAAGGACCAGGACCAGAGCAAAGGGCAGAACCGGTTCTTCGTCGCGGAGGACTGCCACCCGCAGACCATCGCGGTGCTGCACACGCGCGCCCAGCCCCTGGGGATTGCGCTCCAGGTCGGACGCGCCGATCAGATTGACTTCTCCGGCCGGCGCCTGTTCGGCGTGCTGCTTCAATACCCCACGACGGACGGAGCGGTCCACGAGTATAGCGACCTGGTCGCGCGCGCCCATGCAGCAGGGG
>JBOHOM010000003.1:0-4288 GCA_050731075.1 Nitrospiraceae bacterium | reverse complement strand
TGGTAGAGGACGTCCGAGGCGGTGACCGTGCCGCCGGGACTGTTGATGCGCACCACCAGCGCCTTGACACTCGAATCGTCGGCGGCCCGGGTCAACTCTTCTTTCAGATGGGCCACCGGATTCGGCTGTTCCAACAGACCGTCGCTGTCACGAGAGCTGATCAGGCCGGACAGCTCGACCATCAGCACCTTGTACGCCCCGGACCCGCTCAGCTGTTTTTCCTCGAGCGGGGCCGGGCCCGGCAGGAGGTTGATCGTGATGCATCCGGACAGCAAGGCCGTGAAGCCGACCGTCAGAAGACGAGCAACGTTAACCGTGAACCGTGAATGGCGCACAATGCCGTGACGCATCGATGTTCTCCATTATCCTATTGACGATTGCCTGTGACCGCGTGACCTGATTCCTGCGTCTCCATCATCCGCGTAAATTGCCGGAACAGATAGGCCGAGTCGTGCGGGCCAGGCGATGCCTCGGGATGGTACTGCACCGAGAGCACGGGCTGGTCCAGACAGACCATCCCCTCGATGGAATCATCGTTGAGGCTGAGATGACTGATCGCCAACCGCCCGAAGCGAGTCTTCACCACCGCCTGGCCGGTCGGGTGTGGAGCGACCGCGCCCGGTGTCCGGACCGCGAAGTTATGATTCTGGGACGTGATCCCCACGGTCCGCGTCCGCAAGTCTATCACGGGGTGATTGGCCGCATGGTGACCGAATTTCAGTTTATAGGTGGTCAGGCCCATGGCCAACCCCAGAATCTGATGTCCAAGGCAAATGCCGAAGATCGGACGCCACCCGATCAGGTTCCGGACCGCCTCGATCGCGTAGGGGACCCCTTCGGGATCGCCAGGGCCGTTGGACAGCACGAGGCCGTCCGGCTGCATCGCCTTCACCGAGTCAGCCGGCGTGGATGCCGGCACCACCGTCACGGCGCACCCCGTATCCACCAACCGGCGCAGGATGTTCTGCTTGATCCCGAAGTCATACGCGACCACTCGGAGTTTCCGTCCGACCCGGGACCGTTCGGACGATCCGTTATCCGCCTCCGATGCCCACACGCCGGACCCGTCCGTCCATTCATAGGGCTGTTCACAAGTAACCTCCGAGACCAAGTCGCGTCCCACGATGCCGGGAGCGGTTCGCGCCTTCTCGATCCCGCGGCGTGGATCCAGGTCCACATGGGAGATCAGCCCCTGTTGGGAGCCGGCATCGCGCAGATGGCGGGTGAGCGCGCGGGTATCCAGGCCTTCGATGCCGACTACGCGGGACTCCCGGAGATAGTCATCCAGGGGCTGTTCACTCCGCCAATTACTGGGCCGCCGGCTGGATTCCCTGACCACGAACCCTTCGGCCCAGATACGGCGCGATTCCACATCCTCGCGCGTTACCCCATAGTTGCCGATGTGCGGACAGGTCATCGTGATGATTTGTCCTTTATAGGACGGGTCGGTCAGAATTTCCTGATACCCCGTCATGGCCGTATTGAACACCACCTCGCCCACCGTCTCGCCCTCGAAGCCGAGCGCGCGGCCTTCGAACACCCTGCCATCAGCGAGCGCGAGAACGGCCCTTTTCATGAGGTTGAGACCTCCTCCCTCATCCACTGCTTCAGCTTCACCGCCAGCAGGGCGATCCCCAGGCCCAGGTTGAACACATACAGTCCACGGACCACCGCATGAGTCCGGAAGAACGCGTCCAGGGCAGCCCTCTTCGCCGCCTCGTCCGGCGCCGCGAAGGCTTGCTCCTGGAGCCTCACCGACTCCGGGCCCAGGATCAGCCCGATCGCCGCCACCACGATCATCACAACCAGGAGCAGGAGTTCGGGACGAGTGACCGCGGATTCACTCCGCCGGTGGACCCAGATCCTCCACGCCGCAGCGCCGACCAGGACGAGGATTGCGGCGGCCACTGCCCGATTATACCCGTCGAAGACCCGCGTGAGGAACCGGCCTCCCGGTTCCATTCCAAACGAATTGAACACCGCCGGGATGACCGCGGCCATGATGACCACCAGCCCGCCGATCCAGATCGCGAGCGCCAGCAGCTCCAGCGTGTGGCACACCAGCAGCCCTCGCCGTGGCGCGCGCCCCAGATCCATCCCGCCGCTCCCCGTCAGACCGCGTCATACACCACGCGGCCGGCCACAATCGTGGTGATCACCCGCCCCTTGACCTTCCACCCGGCGAACGGCGTGTTCCGGCTCTTGGACCGGAAGCGAGCCGGGTCCACTTCCCACTGCGCCTCCGGGTCGACCACCACGACATCCGCGTCCGCGCCGGGCGCGAGGCTGCCCTTGGACAATCCGAACGCCCGAGCCGGCTCGGTTGTCAGCTTGGCGATCGCCGCCTCCAGCGAGAGGACACCTTCCTCCACCAAGGCCAGCGTCAACGGCAGCGCCGTCTCGAGCCCGACGATCCCGTTCGGAGCGGCCGCGAACTGCTGTTGTTTGTCCTGCACCGCGTGCGGCGCGTGGTCCGTCGCAATCGCATCGATCGTCCCGTCGCGCAACCCCTCCTTGATCGCCTGCACGTCCTGCCAGGTCCGAAGCGGCGGGTTCATCTTGGCGTGGGTGTTGAAGCCGCGGACCGCTTCTTCCGTCAACGAGAAGTGGTGCGGGCAGACCTCCGCCGTCACCCGGATCCCGCGCGACTTGGCCGCGCGCACCATCCGCACCGATCCGGCGGTGCTGAGATGCGCGAGGTGCAGCCGCGCCGTGGTCAGTTCGGCGAGCGCCAGGTTGCGCGCCACCATCACGTCCTCCGCGGCCGAGGGGATCCCCGGCAGGCCGAGCTGGGTGGACACGAGCCCTTCGTTCATGCAGCCCCCCTCGGAAAGCTGCAGATCCTCGCAGTGATCGATCACCGGCAGATCGAACGCCAGGGCGTACTCCATCGCGCGGCGCATGATCAGGCTGTTCATCACGGGCTGCCCGTCATCGGAAATCGCGACGCAGCCGGCGCGCCGCAGCTCGCCGATCTCGGCCAGTTCTTTGCCCTCGGACCCTTTGCTGATGGCCCCCACCGGGAACACATGGGCATTGCCGGCCAGGCGGGCCTGCTCGAGAATGAACTCGGTGATCGACTGGTTGTCATTGACCGGACTCGTGTTCGGCATGCAGCAGACCGAGGTAAACCCGCCGGCGACGGCCGACGCCGTCCCGGTCTGGATCGTGTCCTTGTATTCGAAGCCCGGTTCCCGCAAATGGACATGCAGGTCCACCAACCCCGGCAGCACCAGTTTCCCCCTCGCATCGACGATCGTGGTGGAGGGATCCCCCTTGCCAGCCGGCGGGTCGAGCTTCTGCCCCACCGCCACGATTTTCCCGTTCTCGATCAGGACATCGGCCGGGCCGTTCACGCGCCCCGGGTCGATTACCCGACCGCCTTTAATAAGGATGGTCATAGGAATGGCCGGCTATAGGTTATCGGCAATGGGCGATGGGTGATTGGCCCCTCTTCGTCGCCTATCGCCCATAGCCTATTGCCTATCGCCTCTTTCATTACCCTGCCCCTGACAGGAGATACAGGATCCCCATGCGGACTGCCACGCCGTTCGCGACCTGGTCCAGGATCACCGAGGAGAAACTGTCGGCCACCTCCGGCGCCATCTCTACGCCACGATTGACCGGACCCGGATGCATCACCAAGGCTCCGGCTACCGCCAGCTTGACGCGTTCAGCGGTCAAACCGTACAGCCGCGAGTACTCCCGGATGGACGGGAAGACCGCGCGCCCCTGGCGCTCCAATTGCAGACGGAGCATCATGATCACGTCCACGCCCCGCAAGGCCTCGTCGAGGTCGTAATACACGCGCACGCCCAGTCGGTCGAGATGGACCGGAATCATGGTCGGCGGGCCCACCGCTCTGATCTCGGCCCCCAGCTTGCTGAGCGCGAAGATGTTGGACCGGGCGACCCGGCTGTGCGCGATATCCCCCACGATCGCGACGCGAAGACCCTTGAAGTTCAACTTTTTCTCCCGCATCGTGAACAAGTCCAGGAGCGCCTGGGTCGGATGCTCGTGCCAGCCGTCCCCGGCATTGATGACCGACGATTTCACGCCGCGGGCCAGGGTCTCCGCCGCGCCCGCCGCCGGGTGCCGCAACACGATGATGTCGGCCTGCATAGCTTCGATGTTACGGGCCGTATCCAGGAGCGTTTCGCCCTTGACGACGCTGCTGGACGAGGGCGAGAAGTTGATGACGTCGGCGCTGAGCCGCTTGGCCGCCAGCTCGAATGACGTCCGGGTTCGGGTGCTGGGCTCGAAGAAGAAGTTCACGACCGTCTTGCCC
>JBOHOM010000002.1:0-13604 GCA_050731075.1 Nitrospiraceae bacterium | reverse complement strand
TCCCGACCCGCGTCGCGTTCCGCGTCCAGAGCGGCGCCGACTCACGCGTGATTCTCGATCAGAGCGGCGCCGAAACCTTGCTCGGCAAAGGGGATCTGCTCTACCAATCGGCCGGCTCGATTCAACGGTTGCATGCGGCATTGATCGAAGACAGCGAAGTCAAAAAATTAGTCAAAGGCTGCGCCTGAGACCCTCCTCCCTCCCGAGCCAGATACCGGGCCAGACACCGTGGCTGCTTTTCGAACCATAGTTCGGCTCCTCCCCCAAATACTTCTGTTCATGCTTGTGGGGGCCAGGCGGGATCTGCTGGGGGGATGGAATCGCACAGACTCAGGCTTCGGAGTTCTCGTCCTCCTGTTTTTCGTGACGCCTCCGGCCACGGCCATTCTACTCGTCGTCGAAGCGATTCAATATCGTAACGGTGCCAGGAGGGAAAACGCGACAAGATCGTTTTTTATGCCTGGTCTCGCCATCTTTCTCTTCCTCGAAGCCCTCGCGCTCGACCTGTACATTCTTTCGCAACTGAGAATGCATTGACGGATCGAGGGAGCTGACTTGCCTGCGACGAATCGGCGCGGGGGTTAGGGCTGGACGACCACGGTGCCTTGCATCGTGGACGTGTGGAAGTCGCAATGGTACGGGTAGTTCCCCGGACGCGTGAAGGTGTGCTCGAACCGATCCCCGGGTTTGAGCAACGAGGGCCCGCTCCCAAACGCCTGCCCCCCTCCTGAACAATCCGACCCGCGACAGGCCCCGCTGGTCACCGTGTGGGGTTCTTTGGAGCCGTCGGCATAGAACCAGATCACCTTGTCTCCAACCTTGACCCGGACCTCCCGGGGCGCATAGAACGCCGTCGCCCGGAGCACGAAGACGGTCGCGCCGATGGCAGGGGAATGTCCTGCGGTCCCGGACCCTTCCTGAGCGATCGGGCCGGGCGCCGTCGAGACGGTCAAAAACTCTTCCGGCTTCGTGCCGACCTCGCAGCGCTGACCTTGTCCCGCCACGAGGGCCAATGCCTCCACGATGGGCGTCCTCGCATGCGCGGGACGTCCACGGAACATCCCGTCGTCACGCAGGTCGGACCATTCGGCGACCCCGTCACGGTTCAGATCCGCCAGCACCTGGGCACGGCAGGCGAGGGGATCCATCTGCCAGAGGAGGTCGGCCGCGAACTTGCTTTCAATCTCGGCCGCGTCAACGACGACCTGGCGCTCGCCGTCCGAGAGGGAGACGCCGTAATCAACCACCAGGTCTCCCGGATTCCATGCGGCCCGGGCCGGCCCTCCGTGAAGCCACAGCAGCAAGCCGATCGTCGCAGGGAGCGCCCCCAGGCACGCCCTACGGCGCCGGCGCGCGTCACGTGATCGCCTCAGCATGGCGGCGGGGGTCACTTCTTCTTGTCCTTGTTTTGCGGTTGCTCCGCGAACAGCAGCCAGACCAGGATGACGAAACCGACCGCGACCGCGGCGATGGCCAACCAGGTCCCAAGCTTGTCCATCAGTCTGCTCTCCGCGGCGAATCCTTGAGCGCTTCAAGAAGGCGGGGCTCCAGGCGTTTCACCCGTCCTTGAAGATCAACGGTCACCAACTTCGCCGAGCCTTCCACGACGATCCGGCCGCTCGTGCGTTCCCGGATCACATGCCCGAAGGTGAGCGACGACCGCCCGATCTGAGTCAGTTTGGTGTCGATCATCAGGATATCCGCATAGCGAGCGGGGGAGCGATAGTCCAGTTCGGCGTGCACGACCAGGAACTGTATACCCTCTTCGATGAGTCCAAGCACTGAGATCCCGCGCTCCTCCAGGTAGTGCGTGCGGGCCCGCTCGAAATATTTCAGGTAGTTGGCATAGTACACCACCCCGCCGCAGTCGGTGTCCTCGTAATAAACGCGAACTTCCATGGGCAATAGGCGATGGGCTATAGGTTTGATTCGAGCAAGCAGAATCCGGTCAAGCCATTGTCAGTCTTCGCATCCGGCCATTTTCGGCAGATAGACTCAGCTCCGCCGCCCATAGCCTATGGCCTATAGCCTATGGCCTGTTTCCGACGCTCACAGCGTGAGCGTCGGATACCGCGGGAGCGAGGCCTCGGACACGCCCGTGAGCTTGACGACGATGTCGTACAGTTGGTGGAAGCGCTCGGCCTTCACCGGTTCGAACCCGTGTCCCAGCACCGCATGGTTGGCTGCGTCCAGGAGCGGCTTCATTTTGGCCCATTGGGCCAAGAACGCCTGCCCCATCTGATCTCCCAGCCCGGCCAGCGCGCGGAACTGGGCCTGCAGCGGCAGCTTGTATTTCCCGTCCACGTCATCCAGGTAACAGGTGCGGCAGCTTTCGCGGAGCGCTTCCGGCAACTGCTCGGGCCGGACGTCCCAGGTCTTGATCCGGTGGTGCTTGAACAACTGGTGCTGCGCGAAGGCCTCGAGGGCTCGCAGCAGCGTGGCGATCGCCGCCTCGAAGTGATGATCCACGTCGGCCCGGCGGCGCGCATGCGCGAGGAGGTCGTAGGCCACTGCGTCCTTGACCTCCTGCGGGTCCAGGACCAATTTCTCCAGGAAGCCGGCGTTCTGCTTGACCGCGGGCAGCACGCTGTTCAGCCCCGGCGGGCCGCCCCAGACGGAGGCCATCTCGAGCGCCTTGACGGCGGTCTTGAGTTTGTCCCAGGCCTGCCGGTAATGGAACCGCTCCCACAGAGCGTAGCCCTCGGCGAGATCGGCCAGCGCCCGGTAGAACGGTTTCTGCCCCCCGCTGACTCGCGCCTCGATCTGGCGGAACAGCGACGCCGCAGGTCCGAACGCGCCCCGGTTGAACAGCTCGCCTCCTTCGCGACGCGAGCCGGCCGCCGCCTCATCCCAGGGATTCCCCTGCAGCCAGATCCGCTCCTGGCCCTCCACCGTCACGGCCTCACCATCGGCCGGGCTGACGATGTTCGCATGCGCCAGCGCAACCACGCGCGACGTGGACGTGATGCTCGCCAGCGACAACGCGGCAGCCATGGCCGGTGTGGCGCCGGTCAGGTCCACGACCAATTCGCCCGCCTGGACCTCCCACGTCCGCAACATATCGGGGAGGCTGCGAGCCAGCGCCTGGAAGGAGGCCGCGAAGCGGTGCGCGTCCGGCGTCACGATCCAATCCCAGCGTCGGGGCATCTGGGCGATCTGCGGCTGCACGGAAGTCTCGACCAGCGCTTTGGCCGAGTCGGGCACAAAAAAACAGAGCAGCTCCGGTTTGAGGCGGTTGATCGAATACACGGCGGCCGGCGCATCGTCGGAGACCGCGATCAGCAGCGCTTTGACAGGACTTTCCGCGCTCATGGCGGCGGACTATAACACCCTGACCATATACGATCAATGGTGGAGGGAGCCTCGGCTGACGAACGGAGGGGAGAGGCTGGGCTGACGAGGAGGGAGCGGGTGGCTTGGTTAATCCCCTTTGCTCGCAGAACGTGAAGAGTTGGAAGCGCGCCCGTGTCGGTCCTGTGCTCCCGGAGCCCGCACGATAAAGCTGTGCTCGCTCGACGGGCGCAGTTGGCCCAACACGGGCACCCTTCCCTCGGATATTGGGACAAGAAGGCAACAAGATGCGCGCGGTGAAGGCCAGCCCAGCCACCAGTCCCTTTAGAGAAGAAGGTGACCGGGCTGCCGGGCGGGACCCCGCCGCTCCGGCGAAGTCGCTCTAGGTCCTGCCGCACCTGGTCCGGACGGGCACGAGATACGAGATACGCTTCACCAGATACGAGATACTAATGATGGCGCGCAGCGGGTCGGGAAAGGTTCAGTCCAGGGTGCCGATCGATCTGCTGATCTTTGACCTGGACGGGACCCTGATTGAGTCCAAATGGGATATCGCCACCGCGGTCAACCTGACCTTGGGCGAGTTGGGATTGGCGCGGCGGCCCCAGGAAGAAATCTTCAGCTTCGTCGGCGACGGCATCAAGCGCCTGCTGCGGCAGGCGGTGGGCGAAGAGAACCACCCGCGCTACGAGGAGGCGTTAAGGGTCTTTCGAGGGCATTATCTGGCGCACTGTCTGGATCGCACGCGGTTCTACCCCGGTGTTGAGGACGTGCTGACTCATTTTGGCGGCAAGCACAAGGCCATCGCCACGAACAAGTCGTTGGAATACACGACGAAGATCCTGGATGGTCTGGGCGCCCACCACTTCGCGTATGTCGTCGGAGGAGACGACGGGTATGGCCTGAAGCCGGAGCCCGGCATGCTCCTCAACGTCATACAGACGTTGAACGTTCACAAGGACCGGACCGTGCTGATTGGCGACAGCACGAACGATATCAACGGAGGGCACAACGCCGGAATCAGGGTCTGCGCCGTCGGGTACGGCATGGGCAACCGCGAAAAGATGGCCGCGTGCCAGCCGGATTGGTTCATCGAGACACCGGAAGAGCTGATGGAGTTGTTCGCATAGAAGACAGGTTGAGCCTAAGGTTGAGGGGAATGCCCGAGATCAGAGACGGAAGGTTGAGGTTAAGGCTCAGGGGGAGAGAGCGGATGATCTGGCTGAGCGCCCTTGCTCTCTTCGTCGCTGTTGCCCTGACACTCGACCTTAACCTTAACCTCAGCCTCCCGCTGTCGGCGCAAGCCGCCGAGACCCCAGCGGCGCCTGCGCGCGGCAGCGGTTTAGCCGAGCGAGTCATCGAGCAGCGGCTGGCGAACGGGCTGACGGTCCTCCTGGTCGAGCGGCACCAGAGCCCGGTGGTCTCCATCAACCTCACGTTCAGAGTCGGCGGGATAGACGAAACCACCGGCGTGACGGGCGTCGCGCACCTGTACGAGCACATGGCGTTCAAGGGAACGAGGACGCTCGGCACGAAGGACTACGAACGCGAACGGCCGCTTCTGGAGGAGTTGGACCGCCTCAACGCCAACATCGAGACTCATCGCGAACAACTGCGCGCCTCCGGCCAGGACGCAGCGGGCGCCGATTCCCCCGCGGTGGAGCAGCTTCAGCAGGCGTTCAAGGACGCGCAGAAGCGCGCCGACGAGTGGGTGATCGGCAACGAAATGGCGCAGCTCTACCAGCGCCACGGGGCGGTCGGCCTGAACGCCAGCACGGGCAAGGATGTCACGCGCTACACCATTAGCCTGCCGGCGAACCGCCTCCCTCTTTGGGCGGTGGTCGAATCCGACCGGATGGCAAACCCGGTGCTGCGCGAGTTCTACAAAGAGCGCGCCGTGGTGATGGAGGAGCGGCGGCTCCGGACCGAAGACAACCCGAACGGCCTCCTGCACGAGGCATTCACAGCGGCCGCCTTCCAGGCCCACCCGTACGGCTTCCCCACCATCGGCTGGGCCTCTGACATTCTGGCCCTCACCCCGTCCGCCACCGATCGGTTCTTCCGGACCTACTATGGTCCGGGCAATGCAGTGGTGGCCATCGTGGGGGATATCAAGCCGCCCGAGGTCATTGCCTTGATCGAGGCCACGTTCGGCAAGATCGGCGGGATCGCCCCCCCGCCTCCGGTCGTGACCGTCGAGCCCCCGCAGCGAGGGGAGCGGCGCGTGGAAGTGGAGTTCGACGCCGAACCGAGTGTGTTGATCGGCTACCACAAGCCGGCGCTGGGCCATCCCGACGACTTCGTGTTCGACGTCATCGACTCGGTGCTGTCCGAAGGCGTCACGTCGCGCCTGTACCATCGGTTGGTCCGGGAGAAACGGCTGGCTACCTCGGTCGGGACGGATCCCAACTCCCCCGGTGTCCGTGGTGCCAACTTGTTCACGATCAGCGCCGTGCCGCTCGCGCCCCACACCACCGCAGAGCTGGAAGCGGCGATCTACGCCGAGCTCGATCGGCTCAAAACCGAGCCCGTCACGCCGGTGGAATTAGAAAAAGTGCTGAACAATCTCGACGCCGGACTGGTCCGGTCGCTCCGCTCCAACGGCGGGCTTGCCTCGCAGCTGTCCTATTTCCAGACCGTGGCCAAGGACTGGCGGTATCTGCTCAAGGCGCGAGACCGGATCGCTGCCGTGACACCGGCCGACATCATGCGGGTGGCGGCCCAGTGCTTCGTGAAGGCCAACCGGACCGTCGCGACCCTCGTCAGATCGGCTTCCACGCGGACCACGTCCCCCGCGGCCCAGCCAACGTCCGCCTCGCCGAAGACGGTGATCCCGTGAACAAGCCCCTTGCCGCGCTGCGTACAGCCATCGCGACCATGCTCCTGGTGGCGGTCATGGTTCCTGGTTTTCCGTACCCCACCGGGACGCAGGCTGCGTCTCTGCAACAGGCTCAGCAACTCCAGACCGACCCGCGGCAGATGCGCTTCGAGCCGGTGGTGTTCAACCCTCCCGAGCCGGAGCGTCTGGTGCTCGAGAACGGCATGGTGGTGTACCTGCTGGAGGATCACGAGCTGCCGCTTGTCACGATCACGGCGAGCATGAGAACCGGCGGATGGCTGGATCCCGCCGACAAAGTCGGGCTGGCCGGTATTGCGGGCACCACCATGCGGAGCGGCGGGACCAAACGAATGGCCGCCGCCGACGTGGACGCGGAGCTGGAGCAACTGGCGGCGCACGTTTCGGTCGGGATCGGGACCGAGTCCGGCTCCGCCATGCTCGACGTGCTCAGGAAGGACCTGAACCGTGGGCTCCGCATTTTCGCCGATATCCTCAGGACCCCGGCCTTCGACCCGGCGCGTGTCGAGCTGGCCAAACTTCAGGTGATCGAGGCGATCCGCCGGCGCAAGGACTTTCCCCAGTCCATCGCGGGGCGCGAGTTTGAGAAGATGCTCTACGGGCCGACGCATCCGTTCGCGCGGGAAGACTCAGTGGCGTCGGTCTCGCGGATCACGCGCGACGACCTGGCGGCCTTCCACGTCCGCACCGTCCATCCCAACGGGATCATCCTCGGCGTCACGGGCGACTTCGAACGAGCAGCGATGCTGGCCGCGCTGCGCGAGGTCTTCGGCGACTGGCCCAAGGGAGAGGTCCTGCCGATCGTCCTGCCGCCCCCCGAGACGCTGGGGGCCGATGACGGCCGGGCGCAGAAGAAAATCCTGCGGTTTGTCGGCAAGGGCACGTCGCAGACACACCTGCGCGCCGGGCACCTGTCGGTGAAGGAAAATGATCCGGACTATCCCGCCCTGGCGCTGCTGAACGATATCCTGGGCGGCAGCTCGTTCAGGAGCCGGCTCTTCCAGGACATTCGCACCAAACAGGGCCTGGCCTATTCGGTCAGGAGCGCCCTGCGGGTCGGCATGCGCGAACCGGGCGTCTGGCTGGTGCGCGCCGAAACCAAGCTGGGTTCGACGCAGGAGGTGATCAGCCGGTTGGTCAGCAACCTGGAGCGCCTCCGCGAGCAGCCGGTGACCGACGCCGAGTTGGAAGAGGCCAAGGAAGCCTTCGTCAACTCGTTCGTGTTCTCCTTCTCCAGTCCCTCTGCAATCGTCAGCCGCCTCATCGGGTTGGAGTACGACGGCCTGCCCAAGGATTTTCTGCAGCAGCTCCGCGACAAGGTGGTGAAGCTGACGAAGGAGGATCTGTTGGCGGCGGCCCGGAAACATCTGTATCCGGAGCGGCTGAGGATTCTGGCGGTGGGCCCGCCCGAATCGTTGCTCCGCGTGTTGTCGGGGTTCGGAGAGGTGGAGGAGATTAAGCTGCCGCCCGAGGGATAGAGGCGCAGGGAGCGGGTCCTGTCGCCGACCAGCCCGGCCGGTCCGGCCGCCTCACCAACTCGGCGGCCCGCACAGACGTGGCGCTCTTTATTCATCGCGCCGTGCGCCCTCTTACCCCGCCCGGTGTAGGGACCCGGGGACCCGTTGCTCTTTAGTTGCAACGGGTGAACGGGCAGCGGGGGACCCGCTCGCCACGCCACCCGCTGGAGCACAACCCGAGGAGAAGTCATTTTTTCCGGATTGAGGCGCGCGTGAGTGGAACAGTGGAAGATGTAAGCGACGCGAATTACGAGGAGTTCATGCACGCGCCGGCGGCCGTGGTGGCCTACGGGATCGCGTCGTGCGAGCCGTGCAACGAGTATGACCCGATTTTGGAGGAGACCGCGTCTCGCTATACCGAGGTGCGCATGGGGAAGGCCAAGATGCACGTGCCCGGGCGGTGCCGCGAAATCAAGAAGCGGCACCACTTCGAGACCTATCCGACGACCCACCTGTTCTCGAGAGGAAAGCTGCTGCTGAGCCGGGAGGGCAAGCTGGAAGCCGACGAACTCGGGGCCCTTATCAACGACCACCTGCTAAATAGTTAACCAGCCGCCTTTCTCACGCCGCTCCCCTGCCCGGGAGGGCACCCTCTCCCGTTTCGCCCGCATACGAGTAAGAGCTGCCCCGCGTTTCGACGAGGCCGATCCGGTCTAACCGGGCGGCCGGGATCGATCCAGCCAGCCGCTTCCAAATGAGCCGCGTCAGATTTTCACCCGTTGGCACATGCGCGGAAAAGTCAGGATCGCGGTTCAGATCCTGATGGTCAAACCGCTGCACCACTAGCTCCTGAACCAGTCGGTCCAGCGTCGGGATGTCCGTGACCATGCCGGTGTCCGGGTTGATCTTGCCACGAACCCTGACGGACAGTTCGTAATTGTGGCCGTGGGCGTTGGGGCTGTCGCATTTGCCGTACAGGCGCCGGTTCTCGGCGGCGGAGAGTTGCCCGGAGTGCACGCGATGCGCGGCTGAGAAATAATACCGGCGGGTCACGCTGGCGCGCGCAATCTCCGGCCCCCCACCCCCGACATCCGCGGCCGTAATCTCCGCGAACAGATCCTCGTCCTCGAAGAGCCTGACCTTCTCCAGCGGTCCGATTTCGGGACGCGCCGCCAACATCCTCCAGAGCACGCCGGCGATATTCTCGGTCGTGGGGATCTTCCCCTTGAAATACGGGGTGTCGAGGTTGAGATGTTTGTGGTCGAACTCTTCCAGAACCTGCTTCAGGACCTGTTTCAGGTCATAGAGATTGACGACCATCCCGGTGTCGGCATCGACCTCTCCCGCGACGGTCACCTCGAGCAGGTAGTTATGCCCATGGCCCGGCTCGTGGTTGCAGGCCCCGAATACCACCCGGTTCCGTTCCGCATCCCAGGCGTCATTGTGATATCGATGTGAGGCGGAGAATTCGATCCGCTTGGTCAGGAGGACTTTGGCCATCTCAGGACCCTGTCCATGAAGAAAGGGCCAGGGTCATGTCTCACCGAACTGGTGAATGACCCCGGCCCTTGTCTTGAACGTCAACTTGACTGAGGAATTACGCGCTGAAGGAGCTGCCGCACCCACAAGTCGTCTTGGCCTGCGGATTCTTGATCGCAAACCCCGACCCCTGCAGGCTGTCCACGTAGTCCACTTCCGCCCCGTTCAGGAGCGGCACGCTCTGCGAATCCATGATGACCTTCACGTCGCCCTTCTCGATCACCGTGTCATCGTCGCCCATCTTGGACTCGAACGCCATTCCGTACTGGTAGCCATGACAGCCGCCTCCACGGACGTAGACCCGCAGGCCTACCACGTCCTTCTCCTCCTGCATCAACTCCCGAATCTTCTGCTCCGCCACCGACGTGATCGTCACCATCGTCTGCCTCCTTCCCCTATCTCCAATCCTGACCGCCTTCCCGATCAAATCATGCAAACTATATCGCCACTCCAGCCGCGAAGTCAACCTGGAGCCTGAAAAGAACCCTCCATGTTTAAGAGGGGGCGGTTCGCTTTCCCAAGCTCAACCAGTTGATTCTCTTATGTTTCCACCATCAGGACGTCTGATCCGGAGGCCCTCAGTCACCCCAGACGCTCTGCCGGTCCGGCTGCTTCCCGCATGCCACGGGACATCCCTACGATTTGATGAGAAACCGCCCATAGACCAGCCCGGCCAGCCCCCCGCCCAATAACGGCCCGATCCAGTACACGAGGTGATGGTCCCAGTAGCCGGCTGCCAGCCCGGGGCCGAAGGTGCGAGCGGGGTTCATCGAGGCGCCGGTCAACGGCCCGCCCATCAGAATATCGCACAGCACGGTGAATCCGATCCCGAACCCGCCGATCGCCTTCCAGCTCCCTCGCTCATCGATGGCGGTGCCGTACACGACCAAGACGAGGAAGAAGGTCAACACCATCTCCACCACGATGCCGGTCCCGATCGGGATCCCCGGAGCCAATCCGGGGGTCCCCAGGTTCACGGCCCTCCAATTCGCCTCCGGAATGACGAGCCGCAAGAGCACGCCGGCCAACACAGCCCCGGCCAATTGCGAGGCAACATACCAGCCGGCCATCGGGACGGAGATTTTACCGCCCACCCACGCCCCAAGAGTCACGGCCGGGTTGAAATGGCCTCCTGAGATGTGGCCCAGGGCCGAAATCATCACGGCCAGCACACACCCGTGCGCGAAGGCGACTCCCACCAGACCCGCATTGACGCAGATGGACCCTGCTCCGATGAAACACAGCGCAAAGGTGCCGATCGTCTCAGCCACACAGGGTTTCAACGCCTTGCGCATCATCTGACCTCCGATCGATGAAGGGTTCGCTGCTAAGTCCGCTCAAGGAAGTTTCGGCGGCGCCATGTTCGTCAAGTCGCCGGTCAGGCTGTGCATGAACTCGACAAGGTCCTTCTTCTCCTGGTCCGTCAGGTTCAGCGCGCTCATGAACGCATCCTTCCCGGGTACCGCTTCTCCCCCGCCGTTGTAAAAGTCCACGACCTCGTCGAGCGTCTTGAAGCCTCCCGTGTGCATGTAGGGAGCGGTCAGCGCCACGCTGCGAAGCGACGGGGTCTTGAACGCGCGTCGATCGGCCTCTCGCTTGGTGACGGCGTAGCGGCCGACATCCTCCTGCAGGGGGCCCGTTTGCGGGACGCCGATGTGGTGGAACTTGTTGTCGGTGAAGTTCGGCCCGTTATGGCACAGCACGCAGCGGGCTTTTCCCTGAAATAATTCAAGCCCGCGTTCCGCCGATCCCGAGAGCGCCGACTTGTCGCCGGCGATGGAGCGATCGAACGGGGAATTGGTAGAGATCAGGGTCCGCTCGAAGGCCGCGATGGCCTTCGCGATGCCGTCAGGCGAGACACCCTCCCCGAACACCGCCTGAAAGCGAGCCTGGTAGACCTTGACCCGGTTGAGCTTCGTGACGACCCCGTTGAGGGTCTCGGCCATTTCGATCGGGTTCTGGATCGGCCCGAGCGCTTGTTCCTCCAGCGACCCCGCGCGCCCATCCCAGAACTGGAGATGGTTATACGCGGCATTCATGGCGGGCGGCGCATTCCGTCCGCCTTGCTTGCCCCCCACGCCCAGTGAAAACTGGCGAGGGTCCGCAAAACCGGCCGCCGGCACGTGGCAGCTGGCGCAACTGACGCTGCCGTCCTTTGAGAGACGGGGATCGAAAAACAACATCTTGCCCAGTTCGACTTTGGAATTGAATTGCAGATTGTGCGAAGGGACCCGCACGCTCGGCAACTGGCCGAGCGCCAAGCTCGGCTCCTCGCTCAGGCTGCTGGAGGGATTCACGAGCAGAAGCAGTCCCGCCGCGACCACGAGAATGGCTTTCGTCTGTCTACCCGTCTGCAGGATCATACGCTCTGATCTCCTTTCGGTTCCGTTCGGCGACCCGCGACCGAAGTCGGCGATGTGTGCACACTCGGTGAAATCCGACTCGTGACGGCATGTTCTGTACCGCAGCGCTCACCTCGTTGTCAAGGTTTTGAGAGGCCTGCCAGCCTGGGCTAGACGAACACCGGCAGTTCGCCGGTCATTTCCGAGAGCGTTTTATAGGCTTGGTCTTTCGTGGAGAGCAGCGGATGGGTCACCGGCCAGCGGATGCCGATGCTCCGATCATTCCAGATGACGCCCCGTTCGTCCTTGGATGAATACAAGGCCGTACACTTATACAGGAGCCCCGCCGTGGCGCTGACCACGCAATACCCGTGCGCAAATCCGGGGGGGACGTAGAGTTGCCGTTTGTTCTCGGCCGATAGCTCGACACCCACCCACCGGCCGAAAGTCGGCGAGCCGGTACGAATGTCAACGGCCACATCGAAGACCAATCCCTCGACGACCATCACCAGCTTCCCCTGCGGCTGCCTCAGTTGGTAGTGCAGACCCCGGAGGGCCCCACGAACGGATCTCGAGAAGTTGTCCTGCACGAACGGTCCCCGGATGCCTTCCGCCGCGTACTTCTCGGCGTGGTAGGTCTCCAGAAAGAACCCGCGAGGATCCTCGAAGACATCGGGTTCGACAAGGATCACCCCCTTCAATTCCGTTTCGAGAAACCGCACGACCTGCCCCCCACTCGCCTCATTGACGCTCTGGCGCCGCTGATCTTAACCTGTTCCGCCTCGGGAGGAAAGAAGAAGGTGGAGTTGCGTCGAGAGGGGCAACCTGCTAGGGTTCGAGCCGTCGCCGCCCACGATAGCGAGGAGGAGGCGCCATGATGAACCGCATCGCCTGGCGAGTATCGTGTCTCTTCTTCGGATCGCTTTGCGGAGGCGTCCTGTCCGCCTGCACGCCGGCCCGGACGCAGACCCTCGTGGATCTGACGTACGCCTTTGACGAAGAGACGATCTACTGGCCCACCAATAAACACTTCCAGCGGGAGAAAACGGACTGGGGGATGACTGCGGCGGGGTACTGGTATGCCTCCGCGAACTTCTCGGCGTCCGAGCATGGGGGAACGCACATCGACGCGCCGATTCATTTCGGCGAGGGACGACGCGCCGTCGACCAGATCCCTGTCGAGCGGTTGATCGGGCCCGCCGTGGTGATCGACGTCAGCGCACAGTGCAGTCGCAATCCCGACTACGAGCTGACAGTTGAAGACCTCGCGACCTGGGAATCCAGGCACGGCCCGATCCCGGAGAACAGCCTGGTGCTCATCCTCTCCGGCTGGGGTCAACGGTGGCCGGACAGGAGGCGGTATCTGGGCAGCGACACGCCCGACAACCCGCAGACCTTGCACTTTCCGGGGATCTCCCGTGAGGCCGCCGAGTTTCTGGTGTCCCGAAAGCAAGTGCGGGGGGTCGGCATCGATACGGCGAGCATTGACCCCGGCCGCTCCCGCGATTTCCCGGCTCACCGCGTGTTGAACGGCGCCGATGTCTATGCCCTGGAGAACGTGGCTGCGCTGGACCGGCTGCCGTCCCGAGGCGCCACGGTGTTCGCCCTACCGATCAAGATCAAAGGGGGAACCGGGGGACCGGTCCGCATCATCGCCGTGGTTCCCTGATACCTTTTAGGGCTCTTCAGGCTTTCGTGTGGGTAAAGACTTCGGGAAGGCGCCTCGGCTGACGAAGGGCGGAGAGGCGGGGCGGCCAGGCTAATCCCCCGTGCTCGCGCATCGCGCACGATGAAGCTGTGCTCGCTGGACGCGCGCAGTAGGGGATCAGCCAGGCCACCCCTGTCATGAATCTCGCGAGGGCGACGACCCTCCGCGCCCAGCCCTTCCAGCCTTCGGCCTCAGCCGGGGTGCACGCACGAGGCCGTCAGGGCGAGGCTGACGCGACATTGCGGGGGAGCCCCGCTGATGTGCCGGGGACCCGTTGCTCCGCTGGATGCAACGGGTGATGCGGCCCGAGCGAGGCCCGACCGTCCAGGCCTCGGGTACCCGTTGCTCTTTCAGTTGCAACGGGTGTAACAGGCGTGGACGGATCGGAGAACCCCCACCATGTGGGGGAT
>JBOHOM010000001.1:0-2773 GCA_050731075.1 Nitrospiraceae bacterium | reverse complement strand
CGCCATCCCCCGCTCCCCCATCACCTTCGTCAGCGCCGAGGTGAGCGTCGTCTTCCCGTGATCCACGTGCCCGATCGTCCCAATGTTCACGTGGGGCTTGCGCCGCTCAAATTTCACCTTCGCCATACCCGCCTCCCTTCAGTTCACTCCCCTCGATTCTTTGCGATGATCTCCTCGGCGATCTGCTTGGGAATCGGTTCGTATCGGTCGAACTCCATGCTGTAGGTGGCGCGGCCCTGCGTGCGCGAACGGAGATCCGTCGCATAGCCGAACATCTCGCTCAAAGGGACAGCCGCCTCCACGGCCTGTGAACCGGCCCGCACCTTGATGCCCTGGATCTTGCCCCGCCGTGCGTTGAGGTTCCCGATGACATCGCCCATATATTCCTGAGGAACCAGGACCTCCACTTTCATGATCGGCTCAAGGAGAACGGGATTGGCCTTCCGGCAGGCATCTTGGAACGCCATCGAGCCGGCGATCTTGAACGCCATCTCGCTGGAATCCACGTCGTGATAGGACCCGTCAGTCAGCGTGACGGAGACATCGCGGAGCGGGTATCCTGCCAGCACCCCGGTCTCCATCCGTTCCTTCACTCCCTTCTCGACGGCCGGGATATACTCCCTCGGGATCGCTCCCCCCGTGACTTTGTTCACAAACTCGAACCCGACGCCCGGTTCGCTCGGAGCGACGGTGAGCACGACGTGGCCGTACTGACCACGCCCGCCGGTCTGCTTGATATATTTGGCCTCCGCTTCGGCCCTCCCTTGGATCGTTTCCCGGAACGCCACTTCCGGCTTCCCGACGTTCGCCTCGACCTTAAACTCACGCAGCAGGCGGTCCACGATAATCTCCAGGTGCAACTCGCCCATCCCCGAAATGATCGTCTGACCGGTCTCTTCATCGCTGCGGACCCGAAACGACGGATCTTCCTGGGCCAGCTTTTGGAGCGAGAACCCGAGTTTCTCTTGATCCTGCTTGGTCTTCGGCTCGATGGCCATCGCGATCACGGGTTCCGGAAACTTGATGATCTCCAGCAGGACGGGATGTTTTTCGTCACACAGGGTGTCGCCCGTGGTGGCGCCCTTGAGGCCGACGGCAGCCACAATATCGCCCGCGAAGACCATGGTGATGTCCTCACGCTTGTTGGCATGCATTTTCAGCAGCCGGCCGATCCGCTCCTTGGTGCCCTTCGAAACGTTATAGACACTCGTACCGGTTTTAAGGGTGCCTGAGTACACACGAAAGTAGGTCAGTTGGCCGGCGAAGGGGTCGGTCATGATTTTGAAGGCCAGTGCGGAAAAGGGCTCGTCGTCGCTGGCTCGTCGCGTGACTTCCTTGCCGGTCACCGGATCAAGGCCGACGACCGGAGGGACATCGAGCGGTGACGGCAGGAAATCCACCACCCCGTCCAGAAGCTGCTGCACGCCTTTGTTCTTGAACGAGGCCCCGCAGAGCACCGGCGTGACTTTCATGGCGATCGTGCCGGCCCGGATGGCCCGCTTGATGTCCTCCTCGGTGAGCGGTTCCCCGTTCAAGTAGCGTTCGAGCACCTGCTCATCGTGTTCGGCCACCGCTTCCAGCATCTTCTCACGATATTCCTTCGCCAGCTCCGAAAGTTCCGCCGGCACTTCTTCGACCCTGTATGTCGCGCCCAACGATTCGTCCTCATACAGATACGCCTTCATCGACACCAGGTCGACAGCGCCCCGGAAAGTGGCTTCCCGGCCGATCGGCAACTGGATCGGAATGGGGTTGGCTCCGAGCCGTTCCACCAAAGACTTGACGCTCATGTAAAAATCCGCCCCCATCCGGTCCATCTTGTTCATGAACGCGATCCGGGGCACCCGATACTTGTCCGCCTGACGCCAGACCGTCTCCGATTGAGGTTCGACCCCTTGCACGGAATCAAAGACCGCCACCGCGCCGTCCAAGACTCGCAGCGAGCGCTCCACTTCAATCGTGAAATCCACGTGCCCTGGCGTATCGATGAGATTGAGTCGGTGATCACGCCAGAAACAGGTCGTCGCCGCGGACGTGATGGTAATCCCCCGCTCCCGTTCCTGCTCCATCCAGTCCATCGTCGCGGCCCCGTCGTCCACTTCACCCATGCGGTGAGAGACCCCGGTATAGAACAGGATGCGCTCGGTCGTCGTCGTCTTCCCGGCATCAATGTGCGCCATGATGCCAAGATTCCGAGTCCGTTCGAGGGGAGCCTGCCTCTTCAAGTCATCCTCCGAAAACAAAGGTGCTGCAGTGCCAGCTCTTCACTCAGGCTGCGGCGCAGAACGACCCTCGCAACACGCAGCGTGGCCAAACTGCAGCACGAAAACGGGTTTTACCAGCGATAGTGGGCAAAGGCTTTGTTGGCCTCTGCCATCCGATGCACATCCTCCCGCTTTTTCACCGATGGGCCCGTATTGTTGGCCGCATCGAGCAATTCCCCGGCCAGCCGATCGGACATGCTTTTCCCGCCTCTTGCCTTGGCGTACTCGGCAATCCAGCGCAAGGCGAGCGACATCCGTCGGACGGGCCGAATCTCCACCGGCACTTGGTAGGAGGCGCCACCCACCCGACGCGATTTCACTTCCACCACCGGCTTGACGTTATCCACGGCAGCCCGAAAGACTTTGAGCGGATCGTTGCCGGTTTTTTCTTTGATCAGCTCGAATGCGCCGTAGCAAACCCGCTCCGCCGTGCTCTTCTTGCCACACGACATCAAGGTGTTGATGAACTTCGCCACCAGCTTGTCCTGGTAGCGGGCATCCTGCTGCCC